>JBOHUP010000064.1:0-8175 GCA_050734615.1 Candidatus Dormibacteraceae bacterium
GAACAGGTCTGGGTGGCGGCGTCGCGCATCGAGCAGTCGCGCGATCAGCCACAGCTTCGGCGCGCCCTCGTCGGCTCTGGCCGTGACTTCGGCCGCACTCGCATCCTCGAGTTCCGACAGGAGCCGCCGCCTGAGCTCGTAATCGACCGGCCTTCGGTTGTCGGGGTCGACCAGGCTCAGATCCCAAAGCTCGGAGCCCTGGTACAGGTCGGGCACGCCTGGGCACGTGATCAGGAGTGTGGCCTGGGCGAGCGAGACGACCCGGCCAAGCGAAACGAGCTGTTGGCTGCCGATGAACGTCTGCAGGTCACCGAGGAACTCGGCGTCGGCCAAAACATTGGTCACGAACTGCGCGAGGGCGTCTTCGTACGCGGCCACCGGGTCGATCCAGGAGGTGTGCATCTTGGCCTCACGCGCGGCTTTCTTGAGGAACTGCGTGAGGCGCGCAGCATCGATCGGCCAGGCGCCGACGAGCGTCTGGTACGCCACGTATTCCAAGCTGCGATCGGGATAACCCTGCGTGCGGTACCGCTCGTTGTGCTCGGCCCACTTGCGCACGGCGGCGTCCCATTCGGCTGGAATCTCGGAGAGCAGGCTCAGCCTCGCACGCACGTCGGAGCTTCGCTTGGTGTCGTGGGTGGAGAGGGTGAGCATGGTGGCCGGCCATCGCGCCGCCATGCGCGTGCAGAAACCATGGAACCCTTCGACGGTGTGGCCAAAAGTGCCTGGGTCGCCACCGACTTCGTTGAGCGAGACCAGCCGGTTGTAGCGATAGAAGGCGGTGTCCTCCACGCCTTTGGCCATGACTGCGGGCGTGAACTGCTGGTAGCGGGCGGCGAACTCGGTCTCGAGCTCCCCGTCGTGCTGCATCAACAACAGCTCACCGGCAAAGCTCAGGAGCTCGCCATCGATATCGGGGTGGCGGCGTTTGGCCTCCTCTGCAGCCTGGGCCACGCGGTCGCGATCGGCGTCGCTCACGACACCCGGCCTCACGTATGTGCGATAGACGTCGAGCGCGGTGGCGAGCTCGCGGATCGCCTCCTGCAGCTCGCTTCGCGTCCGATCGCGATGCATGCTGTAGCGCTCGCAGATGTCGACCAGCAGGCTGGTCAGGCGCTCGAGGTCAGGTGAAAGCTCGCTGACCATGACCTCCTGCTTGGCGCCGCGCACAACGTCGGGATAGGACTGCGACTCTCCGGTGAAAGCGTGATAGAGAGCGGTCATGGCAGCCTCGTTTGCCGCGTCGACGAATAGACCATCCACGTGACCGATGAAGTCGTAGCCCGTGGTGCCATCGACCGGAAATGCAGCCGGCAGCTCCTCGTCGTAACCGAGCACCTTCTCAACCACCAAGTAGGCGTCCGGAGCAGCCGAGCGCAGCGTGTCGAGGTAACCCTGGGGATCCCTCAGCCCGTCGACGTGGTCGACACGCAGCCCATCCACGTCGCCGGCCGCGACCAGCTCGAAGACCAGCTTGTGGCTGTCTCGAAGCACCTCCGCTCGCTCGACGCGCAGGCCGATCAGCGTGTCGATGGTGAAGAACCGCCGGTAGTTCAGCTCAGCCTGGGCAGTGCGCCAGTAGGCGAGCCGGTAGTGCTGCCGCTGCAGCAAAGCGTCCAACAGGTCGAGGTCGCGAGCCGCGGCATCGACGTCCACGCCTTCCAGGCTCTCGGGTGAGATCGGAAAAACGGCGTCGTGATAGCGGACGACGACCTCGGAGCCCTGCCGCTCGAGGGCCAGCCGGCCCGCCTGGAGCTCCCTACCGTAGCGGTCGCCGAGGACCCCCAGCAACACCTTGCCCTTGACGTTCGACATCGCAGGCTCCCAGTCGATGTCGAAGTAGGCGGCATAGCGGCTGGACCGGCCGTTTTGAAGGATGTCCCACCACCATCGGTTCGCCCGGCCGGAAGTTGCCATGTGATTGGGCACGATGTCCATCAGCACTTTCAGCCCGTGCCGCCTGAGCGTCTGGACGAAGGAGCGGAATCCCGCCTCGCCGCCCAGGTCGTCGTTGATCCGGGAAGGGTCGACCACGTCGTAGCCGTGCCCGCTTCCAGAGGCGGCTTTGAACAATGGCGAGCAGTAGACGTGGGTCACCCCTAGCGCGGACAGGTAAGCGGCGCACGCGGCGGCAGCGTCGAAGGGAAAGTCGGCGGACAGCTGCATGCAGTAGGTCCCGCGCGGGATCAATTGACGGCCCGATGGCTGAGGTCGGCGCGCCAAATGCTCGCTCTCACTTCACCATCGTGATCGGCGGTTCCACCAGAATGAGAATCATGCAAGAGAAAAGCGAAGAACAGATCCTGAGCCGGTTGTTCGAGCTCGAAAACGAGGGGCAGGCGGAGAGGCGGGCGGAGCTGAGCGGCGAGCGATTCATCTCGCTCATCCAGGACCCCGACACCGGCCGCGGGTTCATCCTGCAGCACGGCATCGACGAGACCGAAGGTGCGGAGATCCCGCCCGGCACCGAGTTCTGGGAGTATCCGACATGGCCGGAGGCCGAGCGCGCATTCGACCAGCTGCTCGCCGAGGCCGGCGGCTCGGGAGAGGTCGTCGAGGACGACTCGACGGAGGGCATCGGAGACTCGGAGACGGCCGGCGCCGAGGTGCGCGACCTCTACTCCGCGAGTGACGACGACGAGCTGGTCACCGACGGCAAGGAAGTCGACTCCGACAACGACGTCACGTCTTGACCTGCACTAACCCCCGATTCAGCATCGCTGGAACGCATTGACCGTCTGGTGCGGCGCGCGACGCTTTCCAAAGCGACCACCGAGATAGACGAGGCAGGCGGCGCGGGCCAACCCGAGCACGGAGAAGTCAGGATTCGACCCTTGCGCTGATCGCCGGCCGGAGGGATCTGATGTCTTGCAGCTGAAGGCGCACCCACCGCGCGATGTCGTTGGAAGCCACGATCTGCCGCATCGTCTGCGAGCGCGCATCACGTTCCGCTTCGCTCATCTCAAGGGCGGCGTAAAGGGCGCGGGCGGTCATCTCGACGTCAAATGCGTTGATGCTCAAGGCGTGCATCCCGAGCTCCTCATGCGCGCCCGCGGACTCGGAAAGCACGAGCACGCCCGAGCGTTGGTTGACGACCAGCCCTTCCTTCGCCACCAGGTTCATGCCGTCCAGGATCGGGTTCACCAGCAACACGTCATATGACCTGTATGCGGCCGCCATTCGGTCCGCATCCTCACCGAGCTCCAGGCGAGTCGGCTCCCACGCGGCGGTGCGGAAGCGCCGATTGATCCGCTCGACCGTCGCTTGCACCTGCCGCAGGTAATCGCGATACATCGTGATGTCCTGCCTCGAAGGCTGTAGGAAAGCCCAGAAGACAACTCGGCCATGCTGCTCGTGGTGATCTCCGAGAAGTCGCTCGAAGGCGAGGAAGCCACGAATCAGATTCTTGGAAGGGTCGGTGCGATCAACGCGAACGATGAGCTTTTCGGGACGCCATTTCTCGATCTCCGCTTCGATCTTATGGACCGCCGGCGACTCGCCGAGCTCTCTCATCGCGTCGACATCGGTTGAGATGGGGTACGACCTGACCCAGACCAGCCGTCCGCGCGAGAAGACCACGCCATCGTCAGCATCCACGCGCAGGCCCATCAGCTCCGCACAGCACGCAAGGAAGTTGTGCACGTCAACGCTGGTCTGCAAGCCGACGATGTCGTTGGCGAGGAGCCCGTCGAAGATCGGCTCTCGCATCGACGCAGGCAGGACCTTCAGATACCTCGGAGGGGGCCACGGGACGTGGATGAAATGCTGCATCACAGCTTCCGGGATAGCTTTGCGGATCATCGCCGGGGCCAGGTAAAGCTGGTAGTCCTGGGTGAGAAACAACGGCACGCCGGGCATCGCCAGAGCGACCTCGACTGCGCGCTCCGCGATGGCCGCGTTCACCGGCACGTAGCCCTTCGACCATGCCCGGTGAATCTCCTTGTCGACAACAGGCTCCATGGCGATGTTCCAGAGAAAGTGGTGGGCCGACCACAGCAGAGGGTTGCTGATCACCGCGTAATGCAGGTGATAGCCCTGGGTGGTGGTTGGAGCAAAGAAGACCGGGAACGTCCTCGCCGGATCAGCGCCGGCCTCGATCGGGTTGCCGGACGCGGCGTACGTACGCTCGACCGGTGTACGCGCGACAGCCACCCACGGCGCGCGAGTCGCCTCGGCCAGCGAGGTCAGGGCGGTCACCAGCCCGCCGGCACCCGACCTCAGCGTGCCGTCTGGCAGAGGCTCCACGGGGGCCCGGTTGCTCACCACGACCGGCGAAAAGGTCCCGAGCAATCTCGCCGCCTCCTGCCCGATCATGCGCTGTGCGGGAGTGCGGAGTGCCATCGTCAACGGTCCGTTCCATCGTGCGCGGCCTTGCTCAGCGGCGACACCCAGGCAGCGTTCTTCGCCCGAACCACGATCACCGGACAGGGCAGCTGCCGCACCGTCCGCATGAGCCCCCGTCCCACGAGAACATTCGGCTGCTGCGGATTCAGCCACGATCCCATGATCACCAGGTCGTGCGAAGCCGCCTGGTTGAGGATGCTCGCAGCCGGGGACTGGCCGCGAAGCTGGCGCACCGTGGTCATCGGCCGGCGTATCTCTTCGACAATCTGCGTAAAGGCCTGCTGCTCTCGCCGCGACCGATCGGGGTGCTGCGTGGCCGATTGCACGTGCATCACGGTCAGCGCACACCGATATGCATCCGCGAGGGCTGTGGCCGTAGCCGCAACCACACGCGCGCTCGAGCCCCCGCGGATCGGGGCAAGGATCGAACGCGGCGCGATGTCGCGGTTGGGCGAGGCGGGGCTGGACCGCACGAACAGGACATCGGCCGGCAGACCCACCGCGAGCTGGGCCGCGAGAGCGCGCAAGCGATGACGCCGCGGGCTGAGCGGGGTTGGCCACTCGAGCACGAGACTGGTGGACTGGCTGTCGGATACCACGTCGCGAATGGTTGAGACAACGTCGGCGGTGACACGCAGGGTCACCTTCATGCGCCTTCGCTGCAGGCCCTCATAGTCGAGACCCGCGACCCAACGAAGCATGTCGCGGCGGCGCTCGTCCTGTGTGGCGAGCCGGCTCGACAGGTTGGCGTCGACTTCGACGAGGGCGAGCAGGTTGCCTGATGCGCCTGGGAAGGCGAGCAAGGCATCGCCGATGCTCGCGATGGGTCGGGCCAGCTGGCCTTTGAGGACAGGCACCAGGACACGAGGTCGTGCGCCGAGCTCGGGGAACACCGAACGGCGCTTCTCGGATTGGTTGCTGACGACGAGCATCTGCGCGAATCCTGATCCAACGGCCACCCGTAAGCACGCCCGCTGGCGCCGAACGAGCCGCCGGATGCCAACCCAACGCGCGCCATATCAGCCGAGAAGAATTGATTTCTCAGCGGCCCGGAGCGCGGCAGCGACCGCGGGCGAATCGCCCGACGAGCGCCTGTGATCAGGGGTTGATCATGACGGGGTCTGGAGGGCTTTGACCACCTCGCCGCCCTTGACCACGAGGCGGACGTTTTCGGCGTGTGCGAGGAGTGTGAGATCCGTCAGCGGATCACCCGCCACCGCGATCAGGTCACCCCAGGACCCCGCGGCGAGCGAGCCGACTCCCTTCATCCCGATCGTCGAAGCCGCCACGGTGGTGGCTGCGCGGAGGCAGTCCAGGGGCTCCATCCCCAGCTCATGCATCAGGAGGAACTCCTCGCCGTTGGTGCCATGCGGCCCGACGCCGCTATCCGTGCCGAACGCGATCTTGACTCCGGCCTCGACCGCCTGCCGGATGCTCGACTTGTGGTCGGCGATCACCGCGCGGGCCTTGTCCGCCGCGTAAGCCGGCATCTTGCCCGCCTCCGCATGTCGGATCACCCATTGGGGGGCGACCAGCGTCGGGATCAGCGCGTTGCCGCCGTCGAGCATCATCTCGATCGCGTCGCCGTCGAGCCAGATGCCGTGCTCGATGGTCGCCACACCGCCTCTCAAGGCGTTCTTGATCCCGGCGTTGGCCTGAGCGTGCGCCATCACCTTGCGACCCTGTGTCGCGGCCTCCTCGACCGCGGCCTTGATCTCTTCCAGCGTCAGCGCCGAATGGTGAGGCGAGTCTCCCGGTGACAGCACGCCACCCGAGGTGCAGAGCTTGATCCAGTCGGCGCCGGCTCGGATCACCTCGCGCACCCGCAGGCGCATCGCCTCCACACCGTCCACAACGCTGGACGGCCGGTCGGGGAGCGGCACCTCGAGATCGACGCCGCACATGAAGTGCGAATCGGTGTGGCCCCCGGTCTGACTCAGTGCGCTGACGGTGACGAACATGCGCGGGCCGGCAAAGTAGCCCGCGTCGATCGCCATCCTGACCCCGGCGGGCGTGCCGGCCGCGTCGCGTACCGTGGTGAAGCCCGCGTCGAGAGTGCGGCGGGCCGACTGGACCGCCCGCATCAGCTCGAGCGTCGGCGGCGTGGTCAGCTCGCGGGCGAAGTCGATGCCTTCGCCCAGTGTGGTGAGGTGGACATGGCAGTCGATGAGGCCGGGGAGGACGGTCAAGCCCGAGGCATCGACGGATTCGGCGTCGCGCGGCACCCTGATCGCCGACCGCGGGCCGGCGTGGGTCACGCGGCCGTCCACGATGACCACGACGGGCTCCCGTGCGGTCTCGCCGGTGGCGGGGTCGAGGAGGCCGTCGGCGTAGATCGCCCGAATCACGCAGCGATGTTAGATGTTCGGGTCCCGTTGAGGTCTGTTCCCCATGGAGGCCCGCGTTAGCGTGTGCCAAGTGCAATATGAGCCTCCAGGTTCGGCGGGTGGCTCCGAAGGGTCTGTCTCAGTCGTCGATCCACACGAGCTCGACCGGCCGTTCGAGAAAGCGGCTGAAGCGCCGGCCGGCTTCTTCGACGCCTGCCAGCACCGCTGACGGAAGCGAAGCGAGCGCGGTCACCTCCAAACGGACGCCCGCCGGCGTCAGGATCCGGCGCCAGGCGCCGCGCAGCTCCCCGCCGGCCACAACGACATTGGAAAGGATGCTCGAGAAGGCAAACAGCTCCGGCCGGAACGGGAAATCCGCGTGCAGCATGGCGGACCGATCGCGATAGCCGACCGTGTACTCATCGAAGTTGGGCAGCAGGTGCACGACGCCCTTGCCGGCCGCTCGCCAATCGAGCTCGGGGTCGAACCAGAAGTCCTTGCCCTCGATCGAGCGGCTCGCGAGCGCTGCGGAGGCGAGCTCAACTCCCCGACGGGCGTCGGCCTGCGTCAGGCCCGACCACCACACGAAGTCCTGGAGCTGAGCCGGACCGTGGCTGCGGAAATACCGGCTGGCGAGCTCGCGGAGCGCGTCCCTCCGCTCCAACCTCGGGGCATGAGGCGCGCGCTCTTCGAGCAGCGCCCACGTCAGCTGCTTGCCGCGCGACGGACCGCTGGTCAGGAAACCCTCGAGCTCGAGCGCCAGGGCGAGATGCGGGAGCCGCTGGCCATCGGGCGAGATGCCGGCCGCGCCGAGCGCAACGCCAAGCTCCGCGCGGGTCATGCTCCGCCCACCGGCCAGCGACGAGTGCAGAGCGGCCCGCGCCCCGCCGATCACCTCGCGATCGATCTCGAGCTGACGCCAGCGGCCTGCAATCCCAGCTGACACCCTCGGACCTGTCAGGTCGAGCAGCCACCGGACGTCCTCGGGAAGCACGAAATGCCAGGTCGGCCTCATAACGTGGGTGCGAAGGATGGCGCCCTGGTCGTAGAGGCGGTCGATGGCGGTGCTTGTGGCCCTATCAAGCCGCTGCGCCAGGGCCCATTTGGCCGCCGGATAATCCTGCGACTGCACAGCGCCCATCCCGCGCACCACTTCGATCGCGGAATGGAACGGCTCGCCGATGAGCCGCTGCGCGCGAAGTCGGGCGCCGGTGATGCTCGCCATGTTCAGCCGGTACCTCGAAACCGGCGAGAGAACTCTCGCACATCGGCCGCACGCCATTCCTATAGGGCCGAGTAACCCGATCCGTTAGTTACCTGTAATGGAGGAGCTCCACCGCTGAAATGACCGTGCACCTCATCCAGCAATATCTTCCCGCGCTGGTCGGACTGGTCGTCGGTGCTTGCGGTGGCTTGATCGTGACGTACCTGGCGGGAAGGCGAATGGGCGCCGATCGATTGAGCGAATGGGACGCCAGGTTCACCATTCCGCTCTTGCTTGCGG
>JBOHUP010000065.1:0-2664 GCA_050734615.1 Candidatus Dormibacteraceae bacterium
GAAAAGGGCCGGTCCGGCGCCACCATCAGCAGACGCAAGTCAGGCCCTTGACCGCAGCTCGAGCGCCTTCAAGTAGCCGGAGCAACGGTAGAAGGCCAGCAGCGCAGCGATGGTCAGGCCCCGCCAGCCATCCCGAAACCCCTGCTGCACGACGTACTTGTAGAGGAAGTAGAGTCCCGGCTCCAGTACCGCGCGGAGCGAAAGGCTGAACGCTGTGCCCCCGATGCGCCCGGCTTCCATAGTCGTGTAGCGATTCAGCTTGGCGATGAACGCGGCCACGTCGGGATGTGAGTGGTGCACGATCGGGTTGCGCAAGGTGCCCAGACCGCCTGTGACCGACCCCATCTCGTGGACCTCCTTGCCCCAGGTTCCTGCGCCGCGCCTCTGCAACCTCAGGTGATGCGACGGGTACCAGCCGCCATGGCGCAGGGGCGCCCCGAAGATGATGTTCAGCGTGGGTACGTTGAATCCGCCTTCGCTTCCAGATGCCGTCACAGTCCTGATCTCCCGCATGAGCTCCGGGGTGGCGCGCTCGTCTGCGTCGAGATGCAGGACCCAATCGGAGGTCGCAACCGAGTTCGCGTAGTTCCGCTGCTCGGCGAAGTTCACCATCGGATGGACCTCGACGCGAGCCCCCGCCGCTGCCGCGAGCTCCCGGGTGCTGTCGGTACTTCCCGAATCGATGACGACGAGCTCATTCGCGTCGCGCGCCGACGCGAGGCAATCGGAGATGTTGCGCTCCTCGTTCAGCGTGAGCACGACGACGGTGAGCGTCGGGCTTGCCTCAGCGCCGATCACTTCCTCCGGCCAGCTCGGCATAGATATCGGAATAGTCGCTCACGATCTTGGCCCATGACCAGCTCGGGGCCGCGCGCCTGGCCGACTCCGCGAGGCCCTGGAGGGCCTGCGGGTCGTCGAGCAGCCTCGCGATCGAGCGGGCGATCCCGCCTGGGTCCGGGGATTCGAGGAAGGCGGCTCCATCGAGCAGCGGCCCATCTTCGGCCGGCGGACGCGTGACCAACGTGGGAACCCCGAGGCCGAGGGCAAGGGCCAGGCTGCTGCGACCGAGTGGATTGACCTTGAATGGCAGCACGCACAGGTCTGTCGCCAGCATGTAACGCACCACGTCGGCCGGGGCCAGGGGACCGGTATGCAAGAGGGAGCTCGCGATCCCCAGCCGGCCGGCGAGCTCGAGAATTCCCTCCTCGTACTCAAAGCGCTCCTCCGGCGCCCGGCCTCCGACAAGGACGAGGATCGGAGGATCTTTGCGATCCATCAATATCCGCTGCGCCTCAAGCAGATTCTCGAGCCCTTTGTCAGGACTCCAGAAGCCGAAGAAACCGATGTGGGGACGGTTCGCCCCAAGCCCGAGGGCCGACTTGCGTTGGGCGAGGTCGGCGCCATTCCAGCGGCCTGAATCGGCGGGCGCGATACCCCCCACGAGGCCTCCACGGGCCTTGCCTGCCCACCACGGCAATGAGCGGCGAAAGCGGCGCAGCAGGTTGGCATCGGTTATGACCACCCGATTCGCCGTGGCGAACAGGCTCATGAGGCCGGCGTTGCTGAGTAGGCCACCGCCCTTGACTCCAAATCCGAAGAACGTCGCGACCAGCTGGCTGCGACCGGCGAGTTTGAGCACAAACGGCAGTCGGTACGAATTGGTGCCGTAACGAAGGAAAGGATCCGGATAGATGACGTGCACGATGTCGATTTGGCGCTGTTGCAGGGTGCGCCGCAAAATCGCGAGCTGGCCGCCGAACGCGCCCCGCAGCGACCAGCTGTGGATGATGGGTTCGACGTGCACGCCGGCCCTGGTGAACGGGGCTTGCCTGTCGGGGCGCCTCGAGACGACGGCGGTGACCTCGTGACCACGAGCGGCCAATCCTTCGGCGAGGTGCTGGAGGAAGTCGCTGCCTCCATCGCTCCGGCCGGGAGGGTTTGGCGGATAGTCGCCGTAGACGATCGCGATCCGAGGCAGCGGCGATGAGGACACCGGTTTGTCCATGGACCGATCAGCGGCCGTTGCGTGGGGTGGCATAATCGTCGGCCATTATCATCGACCCCGCCATGCCACCCGCGGCGCTTCCAGCGCGATCATGAGCCTGCCCAGCTTGCGCCTGTCCGGCGCGGCCTCCTGGCTGCGAAGGCTCGTGGTGTGGAAGTTTGGTGTTCGACGCGTTCCGCTGCGGGCCCAGCACTTCGAGCTCTCGCTCATCTCTCCCATTGACGAGTCAGCGGGGTCGACCTCCCGAGATCTCATCGACCTGTGTTTGCGGGCGGCCCAAAAGGCGGCCGACGTCGATTTGCGCGGCCTGCACGAGCGCTCGGCGACCGCGCGCCGCTATCTCTCGATCTTTCCCGGGGAGCATTATCATCTGCTGGCGGCGCTGGTGGGCTGTCTCAACCCGCAACGGGTCGTCGAGGTAGGCACGTACACGGGGCTCTCGGCGCTCACCATGCTGACCACTCTTGACGCTGGCGCGAAGCTGATCACCTACGACATCATCCCGTGGCAACAAATCAAAGGTAGCGCGCTGCGATCCGAGGACTTCGCTGGCGGGCGGCTGGAGCAGCGGATTGGCAATCTGGCCGACCCTGCACTATTCGCCTCCAACCAAGACGTGATCGGCGAAGCGGACCTGATTTTCGTCGACGGGCCGAAAG
>JBOHUP010000066.1:0-20114 GCA_050734615.1 Candidatus Dormibacteraceae bacterium
GTGGAGATCACCAGGACCAGCGACAACAGCAGCAGCACGCTGACGATGAATGCCGCCACCGCGTTGAGCCAGGCCTTGTTGACCCACGGGCCGAGCACTGCCCGGTCGTTACATAGAAGGACGAGGAACACCGTCGCACTCGGCAACAGGATTCCCGCCAGGGCCTGCACTGCGGTGGTGATCAAACCGAGCGGCGCGTTGGGGATGAGCACGATGCCGGCCGCGACGACCACCATCGCCGCATAGGACGTGTAGAAGAGCTTGGCCTCCCGGATGCCCCTATGGAGCGAGTGGTGAAGGCCGAAGATGTCACCGAACGCGTACGACGTCGCCAGTGTGACCGCCGACGCTCCGACGATTGATGCATCCAGCAGAAGCAGGGCAAAGACAGCCCCAGCGATCGGAGACAGGTGCGCGCTCAGCCCGCGGGCGATGTGTAGAGCGTCGACGAATTGACCGAATTGCCCTGTGCCGGTGAACGCCGAGGCTGTCGCCATCATGATGGCCGACGCGCCGATTACGACCACGACCGCCCCGAGGACGGTGTCGGCCTTCTCGTACTCGAGCCATCGCGGCGTGATTCGCTTGTCGATCACGTTCGACTGCTGGAAGAAAAGCTGCCAGGGCGCGACGGTGGTGCCGACGATCGCGATGATCAGCAGCGCCGCGTTTGAGGTGAAGCCGCCCTGGACGCTGGGCTTGACGAAGCCCTTCAGTGCCGAGCCCCCGTCCGGGTGGCTGAGCACCAGCAACGGCAGCACGAGCAGGCTCGCGAACAGGAACACGAACATGGCGCGTTCCCACCGGCGGAAGTTGCCGCTGACCGTGATGCCGACCAGAAGCAGCGCGGCGAGTGGCACGACGACATACGCGCTGAGCCCGAAATACTCACCGGCGTAGCCGACCCCTATGAACTCCGTGCTGATGGTCAGGAAGTTCAAGAGGAAGAGGTCGCCGACCGAGAACCAGCCCCAGAACTTGCCGAACCTCTCTTTGATGAGCCTCGCGTGTCCGACACCGGTCACCGCCCCGAGCCGCACCACCATCTCCTGGTTGACGATCAAGACCGGGATCAGCAAGACAAGTGTCCAGAGCAGCGAGTAACCGAAGTCCTGGCCGGCCTGAGCGTAGGTTGAGACCCCGCCCGCGTCGTTGTCGCCGACCATGACGATGAGACCTGGTCCGATGATCGCGGCCAGTGTGAGCAGCCTGCGCCGCCATGTGCGGCGCGGTGCCACGTCGCTGAGCCGGATCGTGCCGAACGCGCCGTGGATATCACCCTGATGCGCCTCGTCCAGGACGGCCGAGGTTGACTTCAAGCGCGAGTCCTTCTCAATCGGCTCGCGCCCCGCCACAGTCGATCAGACCCCGCTGCTCGCTTCGATCCGGGCGCGCCAGTCCTCGGGGACCAGGGCCTCCAGGAGATCGTCGACGGAGATGGCGCCGATCAGGTTGCCGGCGGTGTCCCGAACGGCGAGCGCGGTGAGGTTGTAGTCAGCCATCATCAGCGTGACGTCGGCAAGGTCGGCGCTGGTGTGCACGGAGCTGGTCACCAGCTCGAGCTCTTCGATCTTGCGAGAGCTGTCCGCCCGCACTAAATCGGCGACCGCGATGCTGCCGATGAACCTGCCCTCCTGGTCGATGACGAACACCGTGTGCAGCAGCTGGTGCGGCGTCTTGTCGTCGATCCGAACTGCTTCGACGGCCATCTCGATCGTCGAGCCGCGCACGACCCAGACGTAGTCGGGGCTCATCATCCCGCCCGCCGCTGTCGGGTGGTACTGGAGGAGCTTGCGCAGCTTGTGCTGCTGGGCGGCCGACATCAGGTTGAGCACGGGCAGCCTTCTCTCCTGGTCGAGCTCCCCGAGCAGGTCGGCCGCATCGTCCGGCGCCATGCGATCGAGGACACGAGCCGCCTCATCGTTGGAGCGCGACTTGAGAAACTCGACGCGATGCTCGGCGTCGAGCTCTTCGAACACGTCGGCGGTGAGCTCGGCGTCGCCCTCGACGGCGTGGATGATCTCCTCACCTTCTTCATGAGAGGCGCCTTCCACGATGTCGGCGATCTGGGCTGGATGCAGGCGGCGCAGCCGTTGGAGCGGCATCAAGAGCTTCGCCGTGGGGACGTGGCCGACGAACGGCTGAACGTCCTTCCAATCCAGCGTCGCGTGGCGGCGGAGGTCTGGCCGACCACGACGCGGCACCAGTCGCCGGAGCATGGCCTGGGGACTGCGGTCGATCCCATGGAGGACCCAACCGTCATCGCTCGGCGCCAACACCAGGTCGTGGGCCTGGACGATCCGGCCGCGCGCGACGTCAACCAGGTGGCGGCCCAGCACGTCGGCGGCCAGCAGGACTTCGCCCGGGCGCCTCTGGAATGGCGACGTCTGAACCTTGTGAGTGTTCAGCCGGACGCCCTTGGGGTCGAGCTTGTCGATCAGCTCGCGGCCGACGAACACCCCCTGGGCGCCAATGCGAACCATCAAGCCGGTGACCGGCGGATAAACGCTGTCGGAGAGCTTGACGATGAAGTCTTCGACGCGACCCACCTGCCCGCCGTCCGGGTCAAGAACCGGACTGTGCAGCAGCTGCGTGACCATGATCCGGCGCTTCTCGTGGCCGGCCTTCGGAGCATCCATGGTTCCGTCCCGCCCTGTCTCGCTCATCTTTTACCTCTAATCCCCAACCTCTGAGTGGGTCAATTATGGCTGCGCGATTCGCCATCGAACCCTGTCGGCGGACATGTTTCTCGAGCTCAGCCACTGCACCCAAGCTTCGTGTCGTTACCATCGCCGGAATGGGCGAGCGCGTCGAACAGTACCGCGAGGAGCTTCGCCGGCTGAAGAGCTGGGAGCCTTACCTGAGGAAGCACTCCGGCTTGCCTGGCCCTCGCGCTAACCTCGAGCTGGTCGCGGCAGTGGCGGAGGAGGCCGACGCCGACAGGCTGTGGCGTTTCTCGGCGTCGAGCGACGAGTTCCTCGCGCTTTGCGGCACCGCCGGCCTGGGGCGCATCGCGTTGATGGAACCCGAGACCGTCATGACCTGGCTTCGCGAGCTCGCATCTGATCCCCGTTGGCGCGTGCGAGAAGGGGTCGCGATCGCGCTCCAGAGATTCGGTCGCGAGAGCATGGACCGGCTCATCGCGGAGATGAGCACGTGGGCGGACGGCGCCCCGTTCGTCCAGCGGGCCGCCGCGGCCGCCCTCTGCGAGCCCGCGCTGCTGAAACACTCCGAGGATACGGTCGAGGTGCTGATGATCCTTGACCGGATAACGAAATCGATGGGCGCCGCGACAGACCGGCGCAACGAAGGATTTCGCGCTCTGCGGAAAGCGCTCGCCTACTGCTGGAGCGTCGCGGCCGCGGCTGCGCCTCAGAACGCGCGGCCCTACATCGAAAAGTGGTTGCAGGCGACCGACAAGGACATCGCATGGGTCATGAAAGCCAACCTCGGCCAGGCGCGCATCGCCGGGTTTCACGATGGCCGGCCCTCGCCGGCCACGCCCACGACCCCCAGCCGCGAATTGGCGCGCGTCGCGCCGGCGACCGCCACGGCCAGGCGGCGGCCCAAGGCTGACGCTCCGGCTCGCCGCAAGAAGACCTGAGGACGACTGGGCGTCTCCCCGATCACCTCTGAACTTCGCGCATCATGAGAGTCGACCCCGAGCCATGACCAACCCCGACCCGACACTGTCGCAAACGCTCGACGCTGAGGAGCTTCGCCTGATCGACGCGTACTGGCGCGCCGCCAACTACCTGTCCGTGGGCCAGATCTACCTGCTTGACAACCCGCTGCTCGAGCACCCGCTAAAACTCGAGGACATCAAACCCCGCCTGCTCGGCCACTGGGGGACCACTCCGGGAATCAACTTCATCTACGCGCATGCCAACCGGGTCATCACCAAGCGCGACCTGGACGCGATCTACATCATGGGTCCGGGCCACGGCGGCCCCGCCGGGGTCGCAAACGCGTATCTGGAGGGAACCTACTCAGAGTTCTATCCGGCGATCACGACCGACGCGGCCGTGATGCGCAAGCTGTTCCGGCAGTTCTCGTTTCCGGGTGGCATCCCAAGCCACAACGCCCCGGAGACGCCGGGCTCGATTCACGAAGGCGGCGAGCTCGGCTACGCGCTCGTCCACGCCTATGGCGCCGCCTTCGACAATCCCGGCCTGACGGTCTTCGCCAGCGTGGGTGATGGCGAGGCCGAGACCGGACCGCTCGCGGCGAGCTGGCACTCCAACAAGTTCCTCAATCCGGCGCGTGACGGCGCCGTGATCCCGATCCTCCACCTCAACGGCTACAAGATTGCCAACCCGACCGTGCTGGCCCGCATCGCCGAGCAGGAGCTGACCGAGCTGCTCGAGGGCTATGGGCACCACCCGATCCAGGTCGCCGGCGATGATCCAGCGCTGGTTCATCAGCAGATGGCGGCGGCGATGGATTGGGCGCTGGACGAGGTGGCTCGAATTCAAACAGCCGCTCGGTCAGGCAGCGAGAAGTCGCGCCCGCGGTGGCCGATGATCGTGCTCCGCACGCCGAAAGGCTGGACCGGGCCGAAGCAGGTGGACGGCCGGCAGATCGAGGGGACGTTCCGCGCCCACCAGGTCCCCATCACAGACTTCGCCACCAAGCCTGAGCACCTCAAGATCCTCGAAGGCTGGCTGCGCAGCTACAGGGCGCACGAGCTGTTCGACGAATCGGGCCGCCTCGTCAAGGAGCTGGCCGCCCTGCCGCCTCGCGGGCTCCGGCGCATGAGCGCCAACCCCCATGCCAACGGCGGTGAGCTCTTGAAGGATCTGCGGCTGCCCGACTTTCGCGACTACGCCGTCGAGGTGTCCAAGCCAGGCACCACGGCGAGCGAAGCGACGCGCGTGCTCGGCGCTTACCTCCGTGATGTCGTGAAGGCCAATCCGGACAACTTCAGGGTGATGGGGCCGGACGAGACAGTCTCGAACCGGCTGGGGGCCGTGCTCGAGGCGACGGATCGGGCATGGGACGCGGAGATGATCCCCGGCGACGACCACCTCGCGCCGGAGGGACGGGTCATGGAGGTCCTGAGCGAGCACCTGTGCGAGGGCTGGCTCGAGGGCTACCTGCTGACCGGCCGGCACGGCCTGTTCAACTGTTACGAAGCGTTCATCCACATCGTCGACTCGATGTTCAACCAGCATGCGAAGTGGTTGAAGGTCACGCGCGAGATCCCATGGCGGCGGCCGATCGCCTCGCTCAACTACCTGCTGTCCTCGCACGTGTGGCGCCAGGACCACAACGGCTTCTCCCACCAGGACCCGGGGTTCATCGACCACGTCGTTAACAAGAAGGCCGAGGTCATTCGCGTTTACCTCGCGCCCGATGCGAACTGCCTGCTCTCAGTCGCGGATCACTGCCTGCGGAGCCGCAACTACGTCAACGTGATCGTCGCCGGCAAGCAACCCGCGCTCAGCTACCTTTCGATGGAGGAGGCCGTCGCGCACTGCACTCGCGGGCTGGGGATCTGGGACTGGGCGAGCACCGACGCGGGCCGCGACCCCGACGTCGTCCTCGCGTGCGCGGGCGACGTGCCGACGCTCGAGACGCTGGCCGCCGCCGACCTGATACGCCAATACCTTCCCGGCATCGCCGTTCGCCTGGTCAACGTCGTCGACCTGATGAGGTTGCAGCCGTCCAGCGAGCATCCCCACGGGCTGAGTCACGCCGAATTCGACGACATCTTCACGCGGGACAAACCGGTGATATTCGCCTATCACGGCTATCCGTGGATGATCCACCGTCTCACCTACCGCCGCACCAATCACAACAACATCCACGTGCGCGGTTACAAGGAGGAGGGGACCACCACGACGCCGTTCGACATGGTGATGCTCAACGATCTTGATCGCTTCCACCTCGTGACGGACGTCATCGACCGGCTGCCGGGCCTGGGTTCGAGTGCCGCGCAGGTTCGACAGAAGATGATCGACCTTCGGCTCCGCCACCGCCAGTACACGCGCGACCACGGCGAGGACTCGCCCGACATCCGCAATTGGACCTGGCCGCACTAGAGAAGATGCGCGTACTCGTCGTCAACGCCGGGTCAAGCTCGCTCAAGGTGAGCCTGGTCGACGACGGCGACAAGGTCCTCGCCCAGCGCGAGTTCGAGGTCGCGGAAGGGCGCGTGGACGACGCCGCCCTGGCGTCTGAGGTGCATGCGATGGGAGATGTCGAGGCGGTCGGCCACCGCGTCGTGCATGGCGGTCCGCGATACACAGCATCGACGCGAATCAGCCACGAGGTGATCGCCTACCTGGTGAGCATCAGCGACCTCGCCCCTCTTCATCTGCCCTCTGCGCTGGCGGGCATCGCGTCGGTGCGTGCGCTCTTGCCGCGCGTGCCCGCGGTCGCCTGCATCGACACCGCCTTCCACTCGCACATGCCTGCCGCGGCTTCGACCTACGCGATTCCCAAGGAATGGCGCGAGCGCTACGGGATCCGCCGCTACGGATTCCACGGCTTCTCCCACTCCTACGCGGCGCGGCGCGCGGCCGAGATGCTCGGACGCCCCGAGTCGGAGTTGAAGGTGGTGACCTGCCACCTCGGCTCGGGCTCGTCCCTCGCCGCGGTGTCCGGCGGCCGCTCAGTCGACACGACGATGGGATTCACTCCGCTCGAAGGCCTCGTGATGGCAACCCGATCCGGAACCGTCGATCCGGGCATGCTGCTGTGGCTCCAGCGACACGCCGGCATCGATGAGGCCGAGCTATCGGACACGCTGGACCAGCGCTCCGGGTTGCTGGCTCTGGCGGGCACGGAGGACATGCGCGAGGTTCTGAAGAAGGTCTCGGCCGGCGATCATGGCGCACGCCTCGCGTTCGACGTGTACATCCACCGGCTGCGATCTCTCATCGCCGCGATGACCGCAGCCATGGGCGGGCTCGACGCGCTCGTCTTCACCGGCGGGGTCGGCGAGAACGCGCCGGCAGTGCGCGCCTCGGCAGTGGCGGGCCTTCGGTTCCTTGGCGTGGAGATCGGGCCGACCCTGAACGCGAGCGTGCGCGCCGACTCGGACATCAGCGCGCCAGGCGCCAGGGTCCCGACGCTTGTGATCAAGGCTCGGGAAGATGTCGAGGTGGCGCGTGAGGTGCGCCGGGTCCTGTCGGCGCCGGCCTAGGCCGTTCTCTCCAGCACGACGATCGGGATCTCGCGTTTGGTGCGGGCCTGCTGCCTCTCCAGGTAGTCGAAAATGCCGGCCAGCTGCTTGCGTTCGGCGGGACTGGCGGCCCTCGCTTTGGCCTGGAATTTCTCAGCGCCGACTTCGACGGTCACCAGCGGCTCGGCGCGCAGGTTCAGGTACCACGCCGGATGCGCGGGGGCCCCATTGGCCGACGCGATCGCCGCGTACTGGTCGCCGTGCATGCGGTAACCAAGCACCGCGGTGCGCGACTTTCCGGTTTTGGCCCCCTTGGTCGTCAGCAGCATGAGACGGCTGCCGGCCAGCTGGCCACTGAGCTGACCCTGGTTGGCGCGGAACTCCGCGATGAGCTTTTCGTTGAACGCATTCATGTCGTCGGGGATCTGCGGCCCGCGGGCGTTGGTCTCCTCGCTCATCAATCGAGCATAGAACCGGTAGTCCGGCGCTTCAACCTGTTGAGGCGTCGAGCGGAACCTGGCCGGAAGCCGAATCCTTGGTAGTTCCGCGCCACTGATCCAGCCGCGCCGACAGATTGCGGCATCGCTCGCATCCGTCGGGGTCCAGCTCACCCGGACCCGAACGCCGGCACCGGGGGTCATGTTCTGCCGGAAGGATCGGTGACTTGTCCATGTCTCCAAGTATTGCCCGCTGGATTGCGGCTCAAACTTGATGCCCCGAGATCGCGTCACCCAAGACGAAAATAAAATTGGTGCCCCGCGTCGGACTCGAACCGACGACCCTCTGTTTAGAAGACAGATGCTCTATCCACTGAGCTAGCGGGGCGGCTGCGACATTCGCGAGAATACCCGGGGGAGGGCGGAACATGAGCGACAACCTGCAGCGACTCAAGGACATTCTGGCCGAGGTCACGGATTTGAGCCGTGCCGCAGCTGTCCTCGACTGGGACCAGGAGACCAACATGCCCCCCGGCGGCGTGGCCGGCCGAGCCCAGCAGCTGTCGACGCTGCTGACCCTGGCCCATGTCAGGTTCACCTCCGACGAGGTGGGACGCCTGCTGGACACCCTGGAGAGCGAGGTCGCGAACAAGCACTTCGACTCCGACCAGGCCAGCCTGGTTCGGGTCACCCGGCGCGACTACGAGCAGGAGCGCAAATTGCCCCCCGAGCTGGTTTCCGAAGCTGCTACGGCAGGCGCGACGGCGCGACCTTATTGGGAGAAGGCTCGTCGTGATGCCGACTTCAAGCTGTTTGCGCCGTACCTCGAGAAGAACGTCGAGCTGAACCGCCGGATCGCCGACGCGCTCGGCTACCAGGACCGGCCTTACGACGCGCTGCTCGACCGCAGCGAGCCGGGCTTGACCACGAGCGAGCTGGAGGGCATCTTCGACGAGATCAAGAAGGCAATCGTGCCCCTGATCGCCGATATTGCGCGCAACGCGGACGCGGTCGACGACCGCGTGCTTTACCGAGGCTTTGGGCCCGCGCTGCAGCTCCGGTACGCGCTTGACGTGGTCAGGCGGCTCGGTTACGACCTCGACCGCGGACGCCAGGACATCTCAACCCATCCGTTCTCGACCGCGTTCGGCCCCGGTGATGTGCGCATCACCACGCGTGTGTCGCGGGACTTCTTCAATGAGTGCCTCTTCGGCTCCATCCACGAAAGCGGGCACGCCATGTACAACCAGGGCATCGCTGAAAGCATCGACCGCACCCCCTTGTGGAATGGTGCGTCGCCAGGCGTACACGAGTCGCAGTCGCGGTTGTGGGAGAACCTGATCGGGCGCAGCGAGGCTTTCTGGCGGCACTTCTACCCCAGCCTTCGATCGGTCTTCCCGGAACCGCTGCAGGGAATCGACGAGGAGGCTTTCTTCAGGGCGGTCAACCGGTCTTACCCTTCGCTGATCCGCGTTGAGGCCGACGAGGTCACATACAACATGCACGTCCTGCTTCGCTTCGAGCTCGAGACAGAGCTGCTCGACGGCACCCTCAAAGTCAAAGACCTGCCGGAAGCCTGGAACTCGCGGTTCAAGTCCTATCTCGGCATCAACGTGCCGAACGACCGCGAGGGAGCCCTTCAAGACATCCATTGGTCGAGTGTCTCCTTTGGCATCTTTCCGGGCTATACGCTCGGCAACCTCATCGGCGCCCAGCTCATGGAGAAAGTGCGCATCGACATCCCCGACCTCGACGCCCAGGTCGAAAAGGGCGAATTCGGCGGCCTGCTGTCTTGGCTGCGCAGGAACGTCCACCGCCATGGGAGGAAATTCACTCCGAACGAGCTGCTCGAACGGGCCACCGGTCAGCCGTTGACCGCCGGGCCGTGGATCGCCTACGTGCAGCGCAAGTTCGGCGCCCTCTATGGGCTGCAGCCGACCAGGCGCTAGCGGAACTCGATCGGCGCCAGCCTCCTCGAGCAGTTCGACACCCCGCACGAGCGTCTGCCGCCGGTGCAGCGTCACCGGAGGATGCTGGACGACCGCCACATTGTGGGGACTGAGGGGCTTCCGGGCCGGCACGGCGCAATACTGCGCTAGCGAGCTGCGGGGAAATCGCCCGCGCGCGCCAGCATGCCAGGCAGCTCTTTGCCCAGCCGGCCACCGAGCCAGCTCGAGGTCTCGATCAAACCATCGAGGTCGATGCCCGTCTCCACGCCAAGGCCACGCAACACATAGACCAGGTCTTCGGTCGCGATATTGCCGGTGGCGTTGGGCGCGAATGGGCATCCGCCCGCTCCCCCAACCGACGCGTCGAGCGAAACCACGCGCTCTTCGAGCGCGGCGACCGCGTTCGCGTAGCCGGTGTTGCGCGTGTTGTGGAAGTGCGCGCCGACGGCGGCACCGAGGGCGCGGGCTCCCTGTACCAGCTCATGGACCTGTGAAGGGACCCCGACGCCAATCGTGTCGGCCAAGCAGATCTCGTCCGGCGGCACCGCCATCAACCGTTCGACAATTGCCAGCACTCGCCCGGCCGGAACGCGTCCTGCGAAGGGACATCCGAACGACACGCTGAGCGTGACAGTGATCGGCATCCTTTCGGCCCGGGCTCGTGAGACCAGCGCCAGGGCGGTCTTCAGGCCTTCGTCGGTGGTCGCGTTCTGATTGCGCTTGCCGAACTCGTCGGTGGCAGCGAACGCATAGTGGATCTCGTCCACCCCAGCGGCCACGGCACGCTCATAACCCTTCTCGTTCAGCACGAGGCCGGCATACACGGTGCCCGGCATCCGATGCAGGGCCGCCATCACCTCCTCGGCCCCGGCCATCTGCGGCACCAGCTTGGGATTGACGAAGCTCGCCGCCTCCATGCGCTTGATGCCCGCCGCGGCCAGGCGGTCGCACAGCTCGGCTCGGATGCGGGGCTCGAGTGCCTTCGCCTCATTCTGCAAGCCATCGCGCGGGCCGACGTCGCAGACGATCAATGCCACATGGATAAGGTAGAACGGCGTTGCTTGTCAGCGTCCGTGTCCACCCACGGGCGTCACGCGCCTGGAGCGCCTGGAGTGGCGATGTGCTTGAGGTTTGGGTCAACGCTCCACCGATCGAGGACGGAGCCAACCAGGCCGTCCTGAAGGCAGTTGCGAGCGAACTCGACGTGCCGGTCTACGCAGTCCGGCTGCGGACGGGTGCACGGAGCCGGACCAAGGTGGTCGAGGTGCAAAAGGTGGCGGGCGCGAGGCCCGCCACCCTGTTGAAAAGTCTTAGGAGTTGACGATCTCCGAGTAGATGTTCTGGTCGAGACCTCCGGTCCCGTCGAAGCAATCGTCACTCGAGCTGGCGCATGTTTTCGGGCCGCCCGCCACGGGGTCTCCCGCAACGTCGTTTCCGTCGGGGCCGCCGCCGACCTTCGCGTCACGCTGGTCGGTCCACACCGCCTGGATGCTGGTGCCAACCGCCGAAACCATGATGTAGTCGCCGAAGAACGGGACGCGCCTGGTGCCGAACTGCTCCAGGTTTGGGTTGGTCAGGGTGTCAGTCAGCTGATTGTGTACCCACGTCGAGCCACCGTTCGTCGAGGCCGAGTACCAGACCGCCAGGCACGGGCTGCCCTGTCCGGCAGCGCCGTTGCACGGCGCACGATTGGCTGCGTAGTTGGGGTCTAGTCTGCTGTCGTAGTAGACGGCACTGAGGTTCATGCCCGACGCGGTGATCCAGGGGAAGAACTGGTGCCCATTCGATTGGGGATCGAGCGCCGTGGCACCCGACCACGTCCCCCCGCCATTCGTCGACTTCACGATCTGGGCCTGGCCCTGCCCTGACGGCAGCGCGGCCATGAACACGATATAGATAGCGCCGTCCGAGGTCGACGCGATGCTGGGCTGCGCTAGGTCGAAACGAGGGAAGGTCTGTCCACTCGGGCAGGCGAACGGACCATCGCCGCAGTCGCGAGATCCATTGCCCGAGAAGGCCCCTGAAACAAACCCGTTGAAAGGCACCACGACGTTGGCCATGCTGAACGTCCGGCCGCCGTCGTTGGAGCTGGCGAACGCCGCCCCCTGGACCACGTGGCCGCCTTGGCCCTTGGTCCCGCTGATCTCGCCATTCCAGGACAGGTAGACCTGGCCCTGGGGGCCGATGGCCATGTTCGGACCCTGGTTGTTGCAGATCGAACTGCTGACCTTCATCGGCGCGCTGAAAGTCGCGCCGTGGTCCGTCGACCGCGCGAACATGATCTCGTTGCATCCACCACCGTGAAAGTCGGACCACGCCGCGTAGACGTTGCCACTCACCTGGTCCACTTGGAGCCCGGTCTTGTCGTTAAAGCTTCCCTGGCCGAACGTGTTGGTCGCCAGGATGACGGTCCTCAGGTACTTTGAGCCATCCGTCGAGGATGCGGATTGGTTGGACGGTCCATACGTCGCAACCCAAACGTCACCGGTGTTGTCGCGGAACCTGGCCGAGACGCCGTTCTCGGTGCCACGGTTGAAGTTGTTGCCCATGAAGAAGACGTTTCCGTTCTTGTCCCATGCCTGCAATGGGTCGCCAGCCGCGAGCGCTCCGCCCAGAACCATTTGATGCACGGGGCTCGCAAGGCCCTGGGTCGACGTGTCTCGTGCGTAACCAGGGAGAAGGCTGTCGGTCCACTGAGTGCCACCGTTGCTCGAGCGGTAGAAGCCCGCCCATGCATCGCCGGCTGTTGGCACGGTGCAGTAATCGTTACTGCCGGAAGTCCGGATGCTCGTGTTCCGAGGGTCGATGGCGATCGTGGGCTCGTTCTGCATACGCTGGTCGGTGCTACAGCGCGCCAAAACAACGTCTGAGTAAGAGCCGCCACTGAGCTGGTCTGCGCTTTGATAACTGCCGGCCACGTTGTCATTCGTGACCCGGATATTCCCCCCACCGCTAGCGGCGCCCGGTGACGCCTGGGCCAGGATCACCATGAGCCCGCTGACCAAAACCACGATGTTCCATCCCCCGCATAACCGCCTCTGATCTGTCAACGGTTACGCTTATCACGACCCGCGCGCCAGTTTCGAATTCGGCGAGGTGGTCAAGGCGCGAAGATCCATGCCCGTGCACGGTGCGGGCCCATGACACCGTGGCGAATGCGGTGAGCCGGATCTGACTGCCGATCAGAGGGCAGCTTCTCTCTGGAGAGTCGAGGGTCCGGTCCAGCTCGAGATTTTCGTCCTGCGCCTGAATGCCGGAAGGCCGGAGCTGGCCGGCCCAATGTGGACCCGACCCGTGGTACATCGAGATCGGGGCGCCGACGATGATTCGGCGGAGATCGTCACTCAGCTTGCGTCCAATCTCATGGCCCCCCGCCCCTGGTGCAGTTCACCTCTTGGCGCCGCGACCGAGGAGCGGTCATTCTCAGCTTCGTGGTCGTCAACTCGTCAGGCCAGGTGCCTGATACTTGCCGGTCTCCCCGTTCGTCGCGCGGTGCCCGGCTGAAGCGAACTGGGCGTTTCGGTGCAATCAGTTGGGGTGGCTAGCGGGATTCGAACCCGCGACAGCCAGATCCACAATCTGGTGCTCTGCCATGCTGAGCTATAGCCACCACGTGTGGGCCAATCGGGGGGCCCAATCGAGGAGACCCGATTTTACCCGCCCGATTGTCCGAGAATTGGAGAGCGATGCCAACAGCGGCGGGATTCGCTCAGACGATCCAGTCAGGCGAGCTCATCGAGTCTCCCAAGGAGATGACGCCCGAATACCTCAAGGAGCTCAAGCACACGCTCGTCGTCTCGGGGGATACCGAGCTCATCTCGGCCCCGGCCTACTACCTCGCGGCCAAGCGCGCCCCGTCCATCAACGCCTTCATGACAGGCATCGCCATCATCCAGGACGAGCTGGCCCACGCTCACATCGCGTACCACATCCTCGAAGAGCTCGGCGAGGACCAGGAGAAGCTGATCTTCAGCCGCGACCCCAAGAGCTTCCGCTACCCGTACGCGTTCGATGTACCGCTCGACAGCTGGACCGAGCTCGTGGTGGCCAACGGAATGTACGACCAGGCGGGGTTCTGCTTGCTTGGGGACATCCACGACAAGTGCTCGTACGGCCCGTGGAAGCGCGGGCTCAACAAGGTGATGGCCGAGGAGAACTTCCACCTTCGCAACGGCCGCACGTGGATGAAGCGCATCAGCGCGGCCGGCGGCTCGGCGAAGGACGAGCTGCAGCGCGCGGTCGACTGGATGTTTCCTCTGAGCGTCGAGTGGTTCGGGCTGCCCGACTCGAAGAAGATGCATTCGGCTCAGCTCGACTACCGACTCAAGGGTCTGACCAACGACCAGCTGCGCCAGTGGTGGCTCTCGACCGTCGTCCCGTATTGCGATCAGATCGGGATCAAGGTGCCCGCCCATAAGGAGGTGCGGGACGGCACCGACGTTTGGGACCTCGACTACCCGTTTCCGTGCGAGTTCGATGCCGAAGCGAAGCGCTGGGATTTCAAACAGCCCAGCTCGTGGGACGACGTCCTCAAGCGCTGGCGGGCCCGCGGTCCGCGCAACGCGGAGATGGTGGCGATGTTCCAGGAGGAGTTCCACAAGTTCCGCAAGACACACCGCAACGGGTCGTGAGCACCGACCGGCTGTGGGCCGCACTTTCGGAGGTGCGCGATCCGGAGATGCCGGTGAACCTGGTCGACCTCGGCGTGATCTACGGCATCAAGGAGCTCGATGGCATGGTCGAGGTGGACCTCACATTCACGGCCATGGGCTGCCCGGCCTCAGAGTTCATCCTGGACGATGTGCGCGAGCGGCTGCTGCGCGAAGACGGCGTGCGGGAGGTCCGCATCAACGTGGTGTGGAACCCTCCCTGGACCGCCGCGCGCATGACCGAGGCGGGCCACGACGCGCTCGAAGAGTGGGGTCTCGCCGTATGACCTACAGACGCGTGAGCGGAGACGCGATCGAGTACGAGGTGTTCGCGCGCAAGACGCGGGTCGAGCCGTTGCATCAGGTCGGCAGCGTGGTCGCTCCGGATGACGACCTGGCGATGGCTTACGCGCGCGCGACCTACGACGAGGAGCGCTGGTGCGAGATGGCGATCGTGCGCAAGGAGCACGTCATCGAGCTCTGGCAGCCCGGAGAAGTATGAGAAGGACACCTGAAGGTTCCTCTCATCGCGGCCCCGCCTCCCATCAGTGAGCCTCTCGGGCCTCGTCCTGAGCATCGCCGACAACAAGCAGATGCTTGGGTTGCGATACGCGGAATGGGCCACCCGAGCGCCGTCGCTCGAGGCCGACATCGCCGCGGCGGCGATGGGCCTGGACGACCTTGGCCACAGCCGAGTCCTGTACGGATGCCTCGAAGCGCTGGGCGCCGACCCTCGGTCGCGCGACCGGGAGACCGATCCCACGAGCCTGCGGGCACTTCCATATTTCGACGAACCGTGGCACGAATGGGCGCAGTTCGTCGCCGCCAACGCCATCCTCGACTCGGCGTTCACCACGATGATCGAAGCCTGCGTCGGTGGCTCAGTCGAGGTTCTCCAGCAGCGCTTGCGCAAGATGCTGACGGAGGAGCGCTACCACTTCCTGCACGGGCGCAGCTGGCTGAAGTCGGGCATCGCCTCGCGGCCCCTCGATGAAGCGTGGCGGGAGGCGATCGAATGGTTCGGGCCGCCGGATGGCGAGACCGCGATCCTGCATCGCGATGGGATCTTGAGCCTGGGCCCGGCCGAGATGCGCTCGCGGCTGGAGGAGAGATTGGACTTGAAGGCGCCCCGGTTCACAATCGACTGGACGGCCTGGAACCCGATCCGGCGGCGAAGCCGGGCGGGCGCGGTCGACGAGAGCACATTTGCCATGCTGCGCGGTCTCGAGGAGAAGAAGTTTGCCCCGTCGGGTGGCGCCACCAAAGAAGCCTGACGACCCGCGCGCCGAACCTCGCTGCCCTCACTGCGGCGAACGCGACGCCGAGGTGATCTCGCTGTTCGGGACCCAGGCGATGACGCTTCAGTACCGGTGCCGCAGGTGTGGAAACCTGTTCGAGGCGATCAAATACGACTAGGCGTCGTCCTCTTCGTCCTCATGGCCATCGGCGCTCGAGCGACGGCGGCGCATGATCGCCAGCGGCAGGCCGGCCAGCACGACGATGACGATGAGGACCGCGACGATGATCGGCAGCGCCTGTCCCCCACCTACCGTCGGCGTCCCGGGCGCCGGCGAAGCAGATGCGAAGCCGGCGGTGAAGTAGCCGAACGACATCGTCGAGGTGTCGATGGTGAAAGGCGCGGATTGCGGAGCGGCACCGATCGACTTCCAGGGCCCGGCGGGATCCGTGGCGAAGTAGACGTCGGTGGGTGCGGCCTCGAGGTTCGAGAAGACGATCTGCAGGTTCGCGGATTTGACCAACGGGGCCGAGGCGGTGATCTGGTAGATGTTGGTGACGAACTCGATGCCGGGAGGCTTCGGGCACGCCGGCAGCGGAGTGATGTCGACCGAGATGGTCGTCTTGCCCGTGGCGTCGAGCGCCCCGGGTAGGAAGCCGATCACGATCTGGCCGTCGTTGGTGAACGCCGAGTTGGCGTCGCTGACTCCGCCGATGACCTTGATGTTGAGGTGACCTGAGCTGGGCTTGGTGTTGGCGCCGGCCTGGGGCGGGGGGCAGGTCCAGTGATACGGCTGCGGCGGCCCGAAACCGTCGTAGAAACCAGGCGCAACCATCCATGCCGCCGCGGCGTAGACGGCGCAGGCGGCCGCGAGCAGAACGGCCCGCTCGCGGAACGACCTCACAGGGCCAGGTCCGCGATCACGTGGCCGACGATGGGACCAACGAGGTCCTTGCACGCCCATCGCCAGAGCGCCAGCAAGAGGCCCGCAGCGGCCACCGCTCCGAGGAAAGCGGGTGGATGCGAAAGGACATGGGCCAGCGTCCAGAGAACCGTGCTGCCCAGGATCGCGAGCGGCGCTCCCCCAAGCTCCTCGAGCGCGGCGTAGAGGGCACCCCTAAACGCCAGCTCCTCTCCCACCGAAATCGCGACCGCCGCCATCGCAAGCCCGGCCGGCAATATCGGCGCCGCGCTTGCGCGGACGGCGGTTGGCAGCAGAAGCACGGCGCCGAGCGCCAGTCCTCCCAAGATCCGCAGCCCGAAGTGCGACGTGGCGAGCCCAAGGTGCTGCGCGCGCCAGCCCACGGCGGCCAGCGCCAGGGCCGCACCGCCCAGCAGCAGCGAGGGGAACGCCGCGTGAGGGGCGCCGCTGATGAGCGCGCGTGTCCATTCCACAAGAATCACATACGCGCCGATCACCGCGGCGCGCACGGCGGGTCGCGACCGGATGACTGAGATCACAGGTTGATTATCGAAGACCGGGCTCCGTCAGATCGCAGCGGCTCGTCCGGGGCTGGGAGTCGGATCGAGCAGCAGTGGGGGCCGCGGAGGCTGGTTGAAATCGAAGTCCGCCGTGAGGTCGCCAAGTTGAGGATTGCTCTCACGCACGTCCGGTCTGGAATCGGGCCGGCCGTCGGTCTTGGGATCGATTCGAGCGCCTCCCAGGAAGTCATCCTCGATGAACTTCACGTAGGCGTCCTGGCTGAGCGTCTGGTGATCGATCACGCCGTGCTGGGCGTAAGGGCTTATGACCAGGCCGGGCACGCGCAGCCCGTAACCCGCGCTGTCGACTGACGGAGGCACGACGTGGTCGTAGAAACCGCCCCAGTCGTCCCATGACAGAAAGATCGCGGTGGAGCTCCAGGCCGGAGTTTTCATGATCGTGTTGATCAGGGTTGTCACATATGTCTGGCCGGCGGATACGAGCCCGGGCGGATGCTCGCTGACCTTGCCGTTGGGAATCACCCAGCTGACCGCGGGAAGGGTGCCCGCGTTCGCGTCGGAATAGAAGTGGTCGATCGTCTGCACGTCTGAGAGCTGGCCATCAGCGCGCACGTCGGTGAAGCCGGGCAGCGGGTTCCAGATGTCGGGGGTGCCGACCTTCTGCGCTTTCGGAGCGCAGGTCGCCGCATCATCTTCGCAATCGGGCTGGAGACCTTCAGCCACGTAGTAGCGCCAGCTCACCTTGTGCGTGTACAGCAAGTAGGTCAGCGACGTCCAGGCAAAGTTTCGCGACGCCTGGTTGTCGCCGTTGATGGCGCCGGCACCGCCGACCAATGCGTTCCCCGGCGCGTCGATGTTGGTCACGCAGCTCATCGGATCACCCTGGCTGCTGCACCTCGCCGACCACTCGGACACGAGATAGAGGTGCTGTGGAAAGCTCCACGACGCATTGGGCTGGAACAGGTGATCCTGCAGAACGAAGTTCTGCGCGTAAGTCCAATAGTTCGGGATGTCGCGCGCATCCTTGTAGCCCATCACGTCGGTCTGGACCGAGTTGGTGCAGGTGGGGTCGACCGTCTGCGAGCAGCCCTGGCGGCCCTTCTCAGCCTGGCCGACGAACCCGTTCATCACGCCCGAGGCGATGTCGGCGGAGGCATTCGAGCTGCCATGCGGTCCCCCACCGTTCCGGTCGTTCGGGTCATGGTACGGCTTGACACATCCACCGTTCGCCAGGTCCGGCACGCAGGTTGTGAACTGGCCGTTCACTCGCGGCAAGCCGTCGGCTCCCGGATAAAGCCCGAAGTATTCGTCGAAGCTTCGGTTCTCCTGCATGATCACGATCACGTGCTGGATCTTGTGGATCCCGACCAGTTCAGCCGCGGACGTAGGCGGGGCAGTCGTTGCGGTGGCGGCTCCGGAGCACGCGCCAGTGAGGATTAGCGTGGCCGCTGCCAGGGCCATTCGCTTCATGAACCGGAGGTTACCTCGCGCGGCTCGCGCTTCTATCGGCGATTTGTCAAATCTCTGTTGTCATGCGGCGGCGAGACGCTCGGGTGCCGAGTACACGTTGAACCGATCATCGCGGAGGAACCCGACGAGCGTCTGGTTGAACTCGCGCGCGAGCGCAACCGCAAGACTCGTGGGAGCACCAACCGCGCAGAGCACGGGAATTCCGGCGCTGATGGATTTCTGGACGATCTCGTAGCCGGCGCGCCCGCTGACCACCAGGATCGAGCTCGCGGCAGGAAGGCGGTCGTCCAGCAGCTGTCTGCCGATGACTTTGTCCACCGCGTTGTGCCGGCCCACGTCCTCGCGAATGCAGACCAGCTCGCCTTCAGGCGTGAAAAGCCCAGCCGCGTGCAGACCACCCGTGCGATCGAAAACGCCTTGACCCGAACGCAATTGCCCGACGAGTCCGGGCAGCATCGCGGGGTCGATGGTCAGGCCACCTTTCAGGACGAAGAGGTCCCGCCGGAGATCTTCGATGAGAACGGTTCCGCACACGCCACATGCGGAGCTCGAGAGCATCGATCGCTCAGGTCTGCGCCGCGGTGCCGCAACCAGGTGGACGTCGACCTGGTTCGACTCGATGAGTGAGGCATCGACTGGAACTCCTGAGACGGCTTCGCCCGCCTCTGCGCTGATCCTGAGCTTGCCCACGTCGGCTCGGGTTCGGATGATGCCCTCGGCGCCGAGCAGGCCGAGGGCAAGCTCGACGTCAGCGCCAGGCGTGCGCATCACCACGGACAGCGGAACGCCGCCCAGCATCAGCTGCAGAGGCTCTTCGGTCACCACAGCGTCGGGCGAGTCGGTCCAACGGCCGGACGCCCATTTGCGAATCCGAAGCGCGGGAGCGGCTGGCTTGGCCATCTACGCGCGCTCCTCGACCATCCTCAGCTGACGTCCGGGGCGCGGAACGGAGGTGGTGACCGCGAATCCGCGCCACGAGGTTACCCGCTCCGCGCTCATCGATACCGCATCCGGAATCGCACGGATCGCAACCCCATAACGCTCGGCGACGGCTTCGGCATCACCGACGCCGTCAAAGGTTCCGCGCACTGAGGCGCCGACCATCAATGACGGCCGGAACCGATGATGCGACTCGATGACCAGCGCGCCGGCCGTGCCCTGCCGCGGGCGGCCGCTGATCGGCGCAACGCTGACCTCGCCGCGTTCGACCTCCCAGTAAGCAGGACGAATCACCGGCATGGCGCCTTCGTTCCAGCACGCGTACCCGCGCGACACTCCGGCCAGTCGCCGGCTGACGTCGGCCGGGACGGCCGGGACCCGGGCGGCCTGTGCAGCCGGAAACTTCTCAGTCTCGATGATTTCCGCGTGGCTCAGCCGCAGCCGTAAAACCACACGGTTGTAGGGGAGCCAGGCCCTCGGCAGCCGGGCGAGGTCAAGCACATAGCCGGCGACGTATGGCGCGTTTTTCAAGGCGTACCCCGCCATGCCCAGGAAGTAGCCGGGCCCGTCCAGCATGGCCCGCACCTGACTGGAAACCGACAAAGGGTCGAACACCTCGAGGGACCCGCGGAGGTGCAGGGCTGCCGACTCGCCATCGACTAGGAACGCCGCGCGCGGGTCACGCCTCGCGAAGATCGTCTTGGCGGCGTAACGAGAAGTCGTCATCCAAAGAGCGCCGTCGGCGAAGCTGAACACCGCCGGGTTGACCAGGGGGGCGCCGTGCGCAGTCCGGCCGCCTCGCAGCGCAAGCATCCCGATCGAAGCCTGTCCGAGGATCGCGCTCGCATCGCGGTTGAGCCG
>JBOHUP010000067.1:0-4042 GCA_050734615.1 Candidatus Dormibacteraceae bacterium
ACTCGAAGGGGTGTCAAGGCATAATCTGCTTCATGGCGCAGCCTCCCGACAGACTGTCCAGTGAGTTGGTCCGGCTCGGCCTGACCACCTACGAGGCCAAGGCCTATGTCGCGCTCATCGGCCGGGAATCGTTCACCGCAGCCCAGGTGGCGCGGCAGGCGGAGCTCCCCCGGCAGCGGATCTACGACGTCCTCGAGAGCCTGGTCACCAAGGGCATGGCGGCCGCTCGTCCGGGTCGGGTGATCAAGTACGCCGCGACCGAGCCGGCGCTCGCCATCCAGCGCCTGGTGGGCGCGCGCCGGCAGGAGCTCACCGAGCTCGAGGATGCCGCTTCGCGGACCATTACCTCGCTGGCGTCGATGTATGCGGCGGGCCAGCAGCACACCGATCCGCTCGAGTACATCGAGGTGCTTCGCGATCCAGGCGCCATCAACGCCCGATTCGACGAGCTTCAGCTGGCGGCCAAGAACGAGATCCTCGTCTTCACCAAGGCGCCCTACGCCAAGCCACCGCAGGAGAACGTCGAGGGCTTGGCCGTCGCCCGGCGGCTGGAGGCGCGCGGACTCTACGAGGCGTCGGTCTTCGCCGACCCCGCCGTGGTCGCGGGCGTTCGCGGCTTCATCAGGGCCGGCGAGAAGGCGCGCGTGGTCAAGGAGCTGCCGATGAAGCTCGTCGTCATCGATGCGGCGATCGTGATGTTCGGGATGCAGGACCCGGTGGCGAGCGGCTCAGACCTCACGATCATGGTCGTGGATCATCCGTCGCTCGCCGCGGTCTTGCGAATGGCGTTCAACGCCTATTGGGAGCTAGGGACTGATTTCGAAGACGCGGCCCGCGCTCACGGAAAGATCCCGGCCTTGTAGTCGCTGAGGATATGGACCGCCGCCCGAGCGCCCTCCTCCGCCCCACCTTCCATGAAACCCTGGAAGTTTGTCGATCGCGCTCGCCGGCAACTGGACGAATTGGCAGCATGTCGAGTTACGGCTTTGGCGTTGGAATCGGGCTGGAGCTTGGGGATGGGGTAGGCCCTGGTGGCAGCGCGACCCGCGGTGGTAGGACGGGTTGTCCGTTCTGGTCTCGCTGATCGAGCGGGTATGCGTTCGTGATCGGTAGGCCGTCAGAGCCAGTCGGAACGTTTGTGACCAAACCGGCTTGACCGGAGGTGTCGATGACCAGCGGCCTCCCGTCCTGGTCATAAAGAAGGACACCTTTCAGCGGCTTCCCGTCTGCTGAGTACGGATAAATGTTGCTCACTCCTGGGACGTAATAGCTCGCATCGACGGGCGGGGCGTACGAGCTCGAGGGATCGCCACCGTAGTACGCGTAGCTGGAACCGGTACCCATGTCCACAAGGACGGGCAACGCCAGGGCCACGATGGCTACGTTGGCCGCCAATGCAGCGGCGCGCCAGGCCTTCGTGTCCGGCAAGCCGCGCCGGCCAAGGCGCACCGAGATCGCGATCGCCGCCACTGTGGCCAGGATCTGGAACAAGCCGAGGCTCGAGAACGGATTCGGGATCGGCCGGAGGTTGTCTTGACCCCTGAACACAAATGCGAAAAACAGAACGGCCAGGTAAGCGCGCAGGATCCACCAGCCCGGGCGCAACTGGGGCAGCATGGCTCTGACCTCCCGATATGCCCGTGTACCGGTGACCGCGTGTACCACCGCCATTGGTCTCTCGAGCATCGAGCGTCGCCGTTTTGGCTCGCCGGAATCGGCCGCCGAGCCGTAAGCCAGCCTCAATTCGGCGGCATAGGCCTGGGGGGTGCCCAGGCGCACTTGCAGCGGAACGTCTGACTCGCTTGCCACCTCTGCCAGATGGCTCTCGAGGTCCTCGAGGAGGGTCTCACGCTCCTCCTCGGGGAGTGAGGAAAGGGCGGCCCGCACTGCGTCGGCATAGCTCGCAACGTCGTTGGCTGGTTTCCTATCTGGCATTGGAAGTGCTCCTCCCGTTGAGCAGGTGATCGAGGGCTTTGGTGAACGAGCCCCACGTCTTGGCGGATTGATCGAGTGAGCTGCGTCCGCGATTGTTCAGCGCGTAGTACTTGCGATGAGGTCCTTCCTCGGACGCGACGACGTATGACTTGAGGTCTCCCGCCTGATAGAGCCGGCGCAGCGTTCCGTACACGGAGGCGTCGCCCACGCCATCCAGGCCGCTTTCGCGCAGCCGTCGCAGCACGTCGTAGCCATAGCTGTCCTGCTCGGCGAGGACCGCGAGGACCGCGAGGTCGAGCACACCCTTCAAGAGCTGGCTCGTGTCAATCGGGCCACCGTTGGAATGCTGCATCCTACGCATGGGATAGTACTACGGATTGCGGATTAGCGCACGAAATGTCATGGCGAGGAATCTGATCGAGATGACGAGCCTCCGCGCGGTTTCGCGGATCTGCGCTGGGCTCGACCTGAGCGTTGAGCACCGAATTCAAAAAGGTGGAGCGCTGCCTTCGCGACGGCGACCAGCTCCTGGCACGAGAGCTCATTGACGTCGAGGTGACCGACCTGGTCGGCGCTGTCGACCAACCGTCAGGTTTTCAGCTCCATGACGGCCGTAACAAACGGCACGCCTTCCCCTGCATCCCGAAGGGCGCGATCGGCGATCCGGGCATCGACGGCATCACCGTCGATGCCGAAGGAGACGTGTGGGTCATCACCGAGTCGCCCTCAAGAACCGATCCGCACCAACCGTGTCTTGAGGGGGGTCGAACAAGGACGTTTGGAGCGCAACCGGCGCCGAAGCCGCCGGACATTCAATAAACGTCTCCCGCTACCCAGGGGCGACCGTCGCTATTCCCAGCTCGGAGGCAGCTGCCGCCACTCTGCCGTCATAGGTAACGAGCCGCCGAAGGCTCGCCCCAAGCAGTCGCATCGTAGCCAGGTGAATGGCATCAAGCGAACGAAGTTCTGCCGGCCGCAACGAACCGGCGTCCAGCAGGATCCGGTCGCTGATTCGAATCAGCTCAATGCAGCTGAGAACGTCGTGGCCCCTTTGAACCGTCGCAGCGCCGAGCGGCAGGAGGGCCCGCGCCACCTCGGTTCGCGCCAGAGCGCTGACAACCAGCGGCGTTCGGCGCCGGAGATATCTACGCAGGGCGGCAGACTCCCTCTCCGCGACGGCGAGCCTCACGATCGCGGACGAATCCAGATAGATTGGCCGCTCAGCGGTCATCGCGCCGCAGCCGCGCCAGGACGGCGGACGGGGCTTCCGTCCCCGCCAGCAAAGGCATTGGCTCTGGAAGATCGTCGTGGTCGCCAGCGGGCCTACGTGTCTCGCCGGCGGCCCGAAGCCGCTCGAGGGGTCCGGCTTCAGGCAAGGGAGCCAGGACGGCTACTGGTCGTCCCCGATCCGTCACCTCGATTGTTTCACCCGCTTCAACGCGGCACAGGAGCTCGCTCGCTCGCTGGCGGAGTTCACGAACACCTATTGTTCCCATGTGCTATTTGTAGCACACGCCCGCGGAATCACCCGAGTCAATATCTGAACCCGAGCACAGCTTAATCCAGACCCAATTACGAATCGTTACATGCCAAGACCGCGCGGGACTTTCAAAACAAGGCGACCCGTCTCCCGCGGAACGCAGCTCGAGCGAAGCGAGTGAACTGGAGCGCAACGCGCGCGGTCATCCCGCGCGACTTTCGAACGAGGCGACCCGTCTCCTGCGGACCGCAGCTCGAGCGAAGCGAGTGAACTGGAGCGAAACGCGCGCGGTCGATCCCGCGCGCGACTTTCGAACAAGGCGACCCGTCTCCGGCGGAACGGAGCTCGAGCGGTGCGAGAGCGAAGTGGAGCAAGCGAAGTGGAGCGGGAGACGGGACCCTCGACCCCAAGTACCAATCAGGCCGTCCAATTCATTTACAGGCTCGAATGACAGATTTGCTGGGTCGCGCAACCAGAGATCCTACGATCTAGTCGCTTCGGCGGCCACGTTTGTGTGGCGGACATGGCTGCTAATCAGATGGAGCACCGGCACGCCGGCGTGTACGCGATGCCGCACGCGGTCGAGCGCCACGGGCGGAAGCACGTCCTGCTCGCCTTGTATGACGA
>JBOHUP010000068.1:0-11294 GCA_050734615.1 Candidatus Dormibacteraceae bacterium
AGCACGGCGTCTGCGGCTGCTGCACTGTCCTGTTCGACGGGGCCCCCGTGCGTTCGTGCCTGATGCTCGCGGTGCAGGCCGAAGGCCATGACCTGACCACGATCGAAGGCCTGGCGGCTGACGGCGAGCCGCTGCACCCGGTGCAGCAGGCGTTCCATGAATGTCACGGCCTGCAGTGCGGGTTCTGCACGCCGGGCTTCGTCATGTCGGTCGTCGGGCTGCTGGCGCAGCATCCCCAACCGACCGAGACGCAGATCGACGAGGGGATCTCGGGTAACCTGTGCCGCTGCACCGGCTACGCATCGATCCGGCGCGCGGTGCGACGCGCATCCGAGCTCTCGACCGAGGGGCGCCAATGACGACGCGCTGGTTCGGCGCCCCTGTGCAGCGAGTCGAGGACGACCGGCTCCTGCGCGGCCACGGCCGCTTCACCGACGACATCGGCGACGGCGCGCTGGAAGGCGTGCTGGTGCGCTCGCCATACGCGCACGCCAGGATCGTTTCCGTAGACGTCAGCTTGGCGCGCGCAATGCCCGGCGTCATGGCCGTCTATGTCGCAGCCGACCTCCCGTTCGGCCAGACCGATCTGCCGATCCTCATCCCGCATCCCAACCTGACGCACGGCCGCACCCAGCGCTGCCTCGCCTCTGAAGTGGCGCGTTACGCGGGCGAGGCGGTGGCTTTTGTCGTGGCCGAGAACCGATACCTCGCGGAGGACGCCGCGGAGCAGGTCCAGGTCGAATACGAAGAGCTGCCGGTCGTGATCACCCCCGAGGTGTCGGCACGCGCGGAGCACCTGGTGCACGACGACGTGCCCGGCAACGTGGCGGCCGAGCTGACGCAGCAGGTCGGCGATGTCAAGACGGCCCTCGCCAGGGCGCCTTTTCGCAAGCGGCTGCGCCTGAGGTTCGAGCGCGGTGCCGCGTGTCCGATGGAGGGCCGCGCCGTGTGGGCTCGCTGGTCTGAGACCGAGCGCAAGCTGACCGTCTACGACTCGACCCAGTCGCCGACCTCCATCCGCGGCGGGCTGGCGGTGCTGTTCGGGTTGCCGGAGTCGAGCGTCGAGGTGATCGCTCCGGACGTCGGGGGCGGATTCGGGCCGAAGATCATGCTGTTCTACCCCGACGAGCTGCTGGTCCCCTTCGCCGCCATGCGGCTGGGCCGGCCGGTCAAATGGACCGAGGATCGCCAGGAGCATTTCACTGCGGTCAACCAGGAGCGCGCGCAGGTGCACGAGGTCGAGGTCGGCTTTGACCATGAAGGCCGAGTGCTCGCTCTCGACGACGATTTCGTACACGACGCGGGCGCCTACACGCCTTACGGCATCATCCTCCCGATCATCACGGCCGGCCAGCTGCCGGGGCCGTATCACGTGCCCAACTACCGCGTCCGTTTTCGCGACGTCTACACCAATGCGACTCCGACGTCGCCTTATCGCGGCGCCGGCCGGCCGCACGCCTGCTTCGTCATGGAGCGAACCCTGGATTCGATCGCCGCCGAGCTGCATCTCGACCGCGCCGAGGTGCGCCGGCGCAACCTCATCCAGCCCGACGAGTTCCCTTACAACGTCGGCGTTGCCTGGCAGGACGGCAACACCGTCATCTACGACAGCGGCGACTACCCGGCTCTCCTCGACCGGGCGGTGGCCATGCTGGGGCCGCGGCCGCAGGGGGAGCACATCGGGATGGGTGTCGGCGTATACGTCGAAGGCACGGGCGTCGGGCCGTATGAGGGGGCGCACGTGCAGGTGCTCGTTTCGGGCAAGGTCGTCGCCGCGACCGGCATCCCCAGCCAGGGCCAGGCGCACGCCACGGTCTGGGCACAGGTCGTCGCGGACGAGCTCGGGGTGGACGTCACGGACGTCGAGGTGACCGGGGGCGACACGCGAAGGTTCCCATGGGGTGTCGGGACGTTCGCGTCGCGCGGCGCGGTCACCGCGGGCAACGCGATGGGGGTGGCGGCGCGCATGGTCGCTGAGAAGGCCAAGCGCATCGCCGGCGAGCACCTGGAGGTGGACGCGGGCGACCTCGAGCTGGTGGGCGGCGCCGTCCGCGTCAAGGGCTCGCCGCAGCGAGGCATTCCGCTCGCCGCGGTGGCCGTGCTGGCGAACCCGGTGCGCTACGCCTTCGGCGGCGGGACGGAGGCCGCGACGCAGTTCGCAGCCAAACCGAAACCGGGGCCGCCCCTGGCCGAGGGCGGGCATCCCGGGCTTGAGGCCACCGGCTATTTCAGCCCGTCAGGCTCGACGTGGGCCGCCGGCTGCCACGCCGCATACGTCCGCGTCGACCCCCAGACCTACAGGCTCGAGATCCTGAAGTACGTCGTGGTCCACGACTGCGGCAGGATGATCAACCCGCTGGTCGTGCAGGGCCAGATCGAGGGCGGTGTCGCGCAGGGCATCGGTGGCGCCTTCTACGAACGCCTTGCCTACGATGCCGACGGCCAGCTCCGCAACGCCTCGCTGATGGAGTTTCTGATGCCCTACGCCACAGAGATCCCGCCGATCGAGATCGACCACATCGAGACGCCGTCGCCGCTCAATCCGCTGGGCGTGAAGGGCGTGGGCGAAGCGGGCGTCATACCGGTCGGCGCGGTCCTCGCGTCGGCGATCGAGGAGGCGGTCGGCGTCCCGATCACCGAGATGCCTCTGTCTCCGCTCAAGCTGTTCGAGCTCAGCCGCGGATGAAATAAATGTTGGTGCCACGTGGCGGGGCCTGCGCCGGTGCTACTCGGTCCTGACCACCGCCGCAATGATGTTTCCCCCAGGCGGACCCTGGTGGGAGTTGCGCTCACCGCCGCTGACGTAATTGGTCGTCCGGCCGGTGACTGAAGCCACCAGCATCCCGCCCAGCGCCTTGCCAATCTGATAGGCGTCCGCGTCGTCGAGCAGGGTGATTCGCTGGCCGCGGATCTGGTCATTGCCGGGGATGACGGATTTGGCGAAAACGTGCACCAGTCGCGACAGGTCTTGCTCGTCCGGTAGCTCGCCTGTGAAGCGCAACCCCGCCGATCGAAGCGCGTTTCTCACGCCTTCCGCGTCGATGAAATCCCTGGTCACGGCGTGGCCGATTTGCAGCGGGCTCCGCGAGTGGGCGGCGTTGCCGAAGACCACGACCTCGCCGTGTCGCTTCTCACCCCCGGATGAGGTCATGGCGACCTCTGAGTACAGACTCCAGTCACGGCGGACGACCTGGTCCGACAGAGCCGATTCGGGCACCTCGCCGAGCGCCATGGCCACGCCCAGAGCCGCTGCGTCGTTCGCGTATACGCCGGCGCCCTCCGGTCCGAAGGTGAGGTCATGGGAGACCACCGTCTTGCCGCGCGATTCCGCGTCCTTGATGCTCGCGGTCGTCAGCCCCGGCACCTTGACCATCACGAGGTGCACATCCTTGACGTCGGTCAGGCCGGCGTCGGCCATCGCCTTGCGGGTCGCCTCGGCCACCTTGCGGATCTGGCCCATGCGCCCGACCTCCTCCGGAGGCATAGCGTCTGAGCCGGCGCGGCCCACGACCAACCTCTTGTCCCCGTCCTTCGCCGCGCTACGGTCTGGTACCTCGAGCATCTCGCGCGTGATCGCCACGATATGCGGGGTGATCACGCCCGGGCAGCCGCCCGACAGCACGAAGATCACCCGATTGGCGACCTCCGCGGCTGGTATGCCGAGGAACCTGCCGGTCCAGTCGCGCAGGGCGACGTCGGCCCACACCCGGCCCCAGTCGTCGTGCGCCCCGGTCCCCTCGGTCTTGCCGACGAGCGCCACGAGCGTGTCCGGCGTGATCGTTCCGGCATCCGCGAGCTTCTGCAGCCCAGACGTATCCGAGGGCGATGCCATGGGGACCACGAACATGTCGACACGCTGAGCCTTCATTCGATCACCTCGACGCAAATTCTCAATCGAAACCGGGGGGACGCCGGTAGCCGAAACCCGGCTTCGACTCGAGCTGCGCCGCCAGCCGCAGCAGGTCCCACTCCTGGCCGGGCTTGCCCACCAGCTGCACGCCGACCGGGAGGCCTTCGTGCAGGCCGGCCGGCAGCGAGACCGCGGGAGCGTGGGCAAAGCTCACCGGCAGCACGAACTGGATGTAGCGGCCGTAAGGCACGCTGAGGAATGCTGGCACGTCCTCGATTCGCATCGGCACCAGGCCAAGGGTCGGCGTGAGGAGAAAGTCGTAATCCGACAGCAGGGGGGCGACCACCACGCGATAGGCGGCCGCGGTGGCCCTCTCGAACGCCTGGAAGTAGTCGTTCGCGCTTAGGGCGCGGCCCTCCTCGACAAGGCGCCTGATGCCCGGAGCAAACCGCGCCGGGTCGGCCGGGAACGACGCCATGCTCGCCCGGCGCACGATCCCGTACCCGGCGGCCACCTGCTCCGATTCCCAGGCGATCCGCGTCACCTGGTGGCCGGCCGATTCCAGCGCGTCGGCGGCTCTGTGGCACGCGTCGGCGCACGCGGCGTCCATGCCGAGCGCAGTCGAGTCGGCCACCCCGATCCGGGCCGAGCGCTTTTCGCCCGGAGTGCCAGGTGGGTGGGTTGCGGACAGCACCGCGAACAGCAGCTGCACGTCCGCGACCGTGCGCGCGAGCGGACCGACGACCGAAAGCCCCGCCGGGTCGGCGATCTCGCAGGGCACTCGGTCGGGCGAGGGACGCAGGCCGACGACCCCGCAGCATGAGGCGGGGATGCGGATCGAGCCACCCATGTCGGTGCCGATCGCGACAGTGGCCATCCCGGCCGCGACCGACGCGGCGCTGCCCCCGCTCGAGCCTCCCGGCGTGATGCCTTCGCCCCAGGGGTTGTTGGTCGCGGGGAAGATGGCGTTGGTGGTGCCGACGGCCGCGGCCAGCTCGGGCAGGTTGGTCTTGCCCGTGATCGCGGCGCCGGCCGCGCGGGCGCGGGCAACCGGCGCGGTGTCCTCGGCCGGTACGCGGTCCCGCCACACGGCGCTGCCATCGGTCCACGGCATGCCGGCGACCGGCAGGTTGTCCTTGACCGCAAGTGTCGTGCCGGCCAGCGGACCATCTGATCCTCGAGCGTGCCGATCCACGTGCACATACGCGTGCACTCGGGGCTCGAACCGATCGATCGCCGCCAGCTGAGCCCGCGCCACGTCATCCGGGCCCAGCTCGCCGGTGTTGACACGGCGTGCCACCTCGGTGGCCGCGAGCCAGGCCAAAGACCGGTCGATCAACTGCGGGTGCGCTCAAGCATCGTCGTGTGGATGATTCTGTCGAACATCGAGCTCGGCTGCAGCAGGTGCGGAGCGCGTCGCCTCCTGCGGGGGGACGTCCGGCGGCGCCGCGGCGGATGGATCTGGAGCCATCGACCGAATTGTGAGACCCTGCCGGACTTGACCCGTACCCGGCTTGCTGCTTAGATCCGTGTAACTGTCGGCTTAGTGGGGAGGAGAAGCCATGAATCACCGCCCAGGGGCAACCCTCGTGTTCGCTGCCGCGTTGACCGTCGCGGCTGCCGCGTGCGGCGGCGGCGGAAGTTCCACCGCGGCGGGGTCGACCATCACCTTCGCGGCCCCGGTGTCCCAGACCGGCGCCTTCGGGCAGGCCGAAGGGCTCTACACGGTGCAGGGCTACAAGTTCTGCGTGCAGACGCTCAACGCGAAGGGCGGCATCAGCTTCGGCGGCCAATCTCACCAGGTCGTCCTGGCGACCCAGGACGACCAGAGCGTGGCCGCGACGTCGGCCCAGATCGTCGACGGGTACAACGACAAGAACTACAAGCTGATCCTCAGCCCGTACGGCTCAGGCGGCACGTCGGCGGTGGCGCCCGTCGTCGAGCGCAACGGCCAGGTCATGGTGGACGCCAACGGGGCCGACACCGCGATCTTCACCCATGGCTACAAGAACACCTTTGCGGTGCTGTCGCCGAGCAGCACGTACGTCACCTCGATCATCGATGCCCTCGTCGGTTTGACCCCGGCGCCCAAGACCGTGGCCGTGATCGCGGCCAACGACGGCTTCAGCCAGCACGCGGCCCAAACAGGTGTGGCCGAGGCGCAGGCGAAGGGCCTCACCGTGCTGCCATCAGCGAACGCCTACACGTCTTCCACCAAGGTCAGCGCCAATACCACCGACGTGTCGAGCGCGCTGATCGCGATCAAGGGCAGCAGCCCTGACGTGATCATCATCTCCGCTCACCTGAACGAGGCCGTCGCCGCCATCAAGCAGGCGTCGGAGCTGGGCGTGAAGCCGAAGCTCGGGTTCGCCGCCACGGTCGCGCCACCCACGCCGGCGTTCATCTCCGCGCTTGGAGCCTCCGCGGAAGGAGTCCTGGGCAGCACGCAGTGGGTGCCCGAGATCTCGGCCACCGACAGCCTGTTCGGCAGCGCCAAGAACTTCCTCGCCAACTTCACCAACACCTACGGCTGGTCCTCGACCCAGTACCCGTACCAGGCAGCCGATGCCGCCGCCGGGTGTGAGGCGATGGCCCTCGCGATAGAAAAGGCAGGGTCGACCGACCCCGCGGCCGTGCGCACCGCGCTGGCGGGCCTCAAGGCGGACACCTTCTACGGGCACATCGAGTTCGACTCGAGCGGCCAGAACACGAACAAGCCGATGTACGTGATCCAGGTCCAGAAGTCGGCCTTCGTGACCATCTACCCGAGCAACCTCGCCACCAAGCAGGCGGTCTGGCCCGCGATCTCCTGACATGACGCAGTTCCTGCAGGCGGCCGCCTATGGCCTCGTCCAGGGCGGCCTGCTGGCGCTGGTCGCTGTGGGCTTTTCGCTGGTGTGGGGGGTCATGAACGTGGTCAACCTGAGCCACGGCGCGCTGGCCGTGACCGGGGCCTACGTGGCCTGGCTCCTCAACTTGCATTTCGGGCTCGACCCCTTCCTCGCCATCCCGGTGGTGGCGGTATGCCTGTTCGCCTTCGGCTACGTGCTCCAGCGCGGCTTGATCAACCTGGTGATCAACGCTCCGATCTTCCTCACCCTATTGCTCACGTTCGGGCTGGGCCTGGTGATCATCAACGTGCTCCAGATCATGTTCAGCGCCGACGATCGTTCCATCGCAACCACCTACGCGTCGCAGAGCTTCGCCATCAGCAACGTGAACATCCCGTACGGCCGGCTCGCTTCGTTCGCGCTCGCTGTGATCGTCACCCTGCTCCTGGCCTTCTTGATGTCCCGCATGCGCCTCGGGCGAGCCATCGCGGCGACCGGCATGGACAGGGGGGCGGCGAGGCTGATGGGCATTCGCGCCCGCCACGTCTACGCCGTCACGTTCGGCATCTCGGCGGCGCTGGCCGGCATCGCCGGCACGATGATCGCCACCGTCGGCTCCTTCAACCCGACCAGCACTCCGTCGCAGTTGACGCTGGACGCATTCGTGATCTCGGTGCTCGGCGGGCTGGGCAACATGTACGGGGCGCTGGCCGGCGGGCTCGTGCTCGGCGTGGCCGAATCTCTGGGCGGCCTCGTCCTCACCGGGACCTGGGTCAATGCGATCGCGATGGCGGTCCTGATCGTGACCCTGATCATCAGGCCGACCGGTCTGATCGGCAAAGCCCAGTACAGCGGCCGCGTAGAGGTGTGACCACCGCGGCCCCAGCCTCCGGCGCGACGGCCGCCATACCGGGGGGCCGCCGGCGCAGCCTGCAGGAGCAGGTCGTGGAGTTCATAAGGGCGAGGACCCTTGCCAACTCGTGGCCGTGGCTCGCGGGCGCCGCGGTGTTCCTGGCCATGATCGGGCTGCAGCAGCTGGTCGAGCCGGGCACACAGCGGCTCCTCAGCGCGGTCTTTCTTTTCGTCGCCCTGGCCCAGGGCTGGAACATCATCGGCGGCTACACCGGATACGCCAGCTTCGGGCAGGTCGTGTTCTTCGGTCTCGGCGCATACACGGTCGCGGTCCTCATGAACAACTACCACGTTTCGTTCTGGGCCGCGATGCCTGTGGCGATCATCGTCGGCATCGCCTTCGCGGTCGCGATCGGGATCCCGCTGCTGCGCCTGCGCGGTCACTATTTCGCGATCGCGACCCTGGGCGCGGCGGAAGGCTCGCGCGAGGTGATCAACAACATGACGCCGGTCACGGGTGGCGGCCTCGGCATCACGATCCCGACATTCGGCGCCCAGGCGCCCACTGCCTATTTCGGCAAGCCGGGCTTTTACCTGGCGTTCCTCATCCTCGCGGCCGCCTCGGTGGTGCTCGCGACGATCTTGTCGCGCAGCCGGTTCGGGTACGCCATGGTCGCGGTGCACCAGGACGAGGATGCGGCGGGCGGGGTCGGCATCGACACGACTCGAGTCAAGGTGGTGGCGTTCGCCGTTTCCGGGGCGATCGTGGCCTGCGCCGGCGCGTTCTATGCGTTCCAGCAGATCGAGTTCTATCCAGCCGACGTCTTCGACGCCAACTTCACCGTCCTCATGGTGATCATGGTCATGATCGGTGGCAGCGGGTCGGTGCTCGGCCCGCTGGTCGGTGCGGTCGGGCTGGAGCTCCTGTCCCAATATCTGCGCGAGAACCTCGGGACGTTCAACCAGCTCATCTTCGGCGCCATCATCGTGGTGGTCGTCGTGTTCTTTCCGCAGGGCGTCGTCAATTTCTTCCGCGACGCATGGCGCACGCGCCATCTCTCGATCCTCGACAACGTCCGCCGGTACCGGCTTTGATCGCCGCCGAGCCGGCGCCGAAGAAGACGGTCCTCGAGGTCCGCAACCTCTCCAGGCGCTTCGGCGGCCTGTGGGCCCTGCGCGACGTGTCCTTCTCCGTGGCCGAGGGCCAGATCCTGGGCATCATCGGACCCAACGGAGCCGGCAAGAGCACGCTCATCAACCTGGTCACCGGCCACCTCCGGCCGACGGGCGGCCAGGTCCTGATCGAAGGCAAGGACGTCACGGGCTCACGGCCATGGGTCATCGCCCACGACCGGGTGGCGCGCACGTTTCAGATCGTCAAGCCCTTTCGCGGCCTGACGGTCCGGGAGAACGTGGCGATCGGCGCAATGCACGGCAATGAACCGGACCACAGCGTGCACGACGCGCTCGCGACAGCCGGCAGGCTGCTCGCCCTTGTCGGCATCGAGCAGTACGCGAACGCCGCTCCGAGCCAGCTGAGCGTGGCCGACGCGCGCAGGCTCGAGCTCGCGAAGGCGCTGGCGTGCCGGCCGCGCCTGCTGCTGGTCGACGAGGTGATGGCCGGCCTCCGGACCCAGGAGGTCGAGGCGGCGGTCGAGCTGATCCACCGTCTGCGCGACGGCGGGATCACCATCGTCGCGGTCGAGCATGTGATGAAGGCCATCGTCTCGATCAGCGACCACGTTCTGGTCCTGCACCACGGCTCGGTGCTCGCCGAAGGACCGCCCCACGAGGTCCTGGCCGATCCGCGCGTGGTGGAGGCTTACCTCGGCCATCGCTACGCGAAGCGGAAGTCATCGTGAGCCTGCTCGAGGTGAAGGGACTCAATGCGGGCTATGGCCGGGTGGAGGTGCTCTGGGACGTCGACATCTCGATCGAGGAGAAGCAGATTGCGGCGCTGGTGGGCGCCAACGGAGCGGGCAAGACCACGCTTCTGCGGGCCATCTCCGGGATGATCCTCAGCCGGTCGGGCTCCATCACGTTCCAGGGTCGCGACATCAGGCGGGCATCCATCGAGCAGATCGTCGATCTCGGTGTCGCCCACGTCCCCGAAGGCCGCAGATTGTTCTCGGGCCTGACCGTCCGCGAGAACCTGCTCCTGGGCGGTTGGCGCGGAAGGAACACCGACCTGGAACCCGTGCTGGCCCTGTTCCCGGCGCTTCGCCCGCGCCTCGGCCAGGTCGCCTCGACCATGTCCGGGGGCGAGCAGCAGATGTGCGCCATCGCGCGCGGTCTGATGGGCCACCCGCGGCTGCTGATGATCGACGAGCTCTCGCTCGGCCTGGCGCCGAAGATGGTCGACGAGATCATCGCCCGCCTGCCGGAGATCGCAGCGTCCGGCACCGCGGTGCTCCTGGTCGAGCAGGACATCGACACCGCGTTGACCGTGTCCGAGCAGGCGTACGTGCTCGAGACCGGTCGGATCACCAAGGCCGGCTCGTCGGCCGGCATGCTGGCCGACCCGACGATCCAGGCGGCCTACCTCGGCCTCACTGCCAGATAGCGGCCGCACCGCGCCCTCACCCGACGGCGGCGGCGAGCTTAAGCTTCTCGGTCATCGACGCGAAATGGATGGCGGTCGCGCGGGGTGACGAACCGGCCGACGTCGTGCTGGCGGGAGGCCGCGTGCTCTCCGTCTTCACCAAGGAGTGGCTCGAGGTCGACGTGGCGGTCACGGATGGCCACGTGGTCGGCCTTGGTCGATATCAGGGTCGCGAGCGCATCGACGTGTCGGGCGCTTATCTGGTCCCCGGCTTCATCGACGCCCATATGCACATCGAGTCGTCCAAGCTCACCGTCGACGAGTTGGCTCGGGCGGTCATGGTGCACGGGACGACCGCCGTGGTCGCGGATCCGCACGAGATCGCCAACGTCCTGGGCGTCAATGGCATTCACTGGCTGCTCGACGCTTGCGCGGAGGTCCCGCTCGACGTCTTCGTGATGGCGCCGTCCTGCGTCCCGGCCAGCCGGTTCGAGTCGCCGCTGATGCCTTTCACGGCCGCGGACATTGCAGGTCTGTTGCGCCACCCTCGCGTCATCGGCATCGCGGAGATGATGAACTTCCCGGGCGTGATCTCCGGCGGAGAATCCGAGCTGGCCAAGCTCCAGACCGGCCTGACCGACCACGTCGACGGGCACGCCCCCGGCGTTCAAGGCCCCGAGCTCAACGCCTATATCGCCGCCGGCATCCGCTCGGACCACGAGGCGATCACCGCCGCGGAGGCGCTCGAAAAAAGACGCCTGGGCATGTGGGTCATGCTGCGCGAGGCGTCTATCGCCCGCAACCTGCGCGACCTGCTTCCGCTGGTCAAGCGATACGGCCCGGAATGGTGCATGTTCTGCACCGACGATCGCGAGCCCGACATGATCGTCGAGGAGGGCCACATCAACCAGATGGTGCGCCAGGCGGTCACCGACGGGATCAGCCCGGAGGACGCCGTGATCATGGCGACCATCAATCCCGCGACGTATCACCGCCTGTGGCATCTTGGCGCGATCGCCCCGGGCTACCAGGCCGACATCCTGGTCCTCGACGACCTCCACTCCTTCCACCCGCGCCAGGTGCTCAAGCGCGGCGCGCCGCCAAAGTTCGTCAAGCAGGACGTGCCCGAGTGGGTGCGGAAGACCATGAACTTCGCGCCGGTCGACGCCGGTTCGTTCCGCATCGCCGCCGGTCCCAGAAAGGTCCGCGTGATCCGCGT
>JBOHUP010000069.1:0-11038 GCA_050734615.1 Candidatus Dormibacteraceae bacterium
GATCAAGACCTTGTGAGCCGACGGACGCAGATCCTCCTGGCGCGTGATCGTGTCGACCTGAAAATGGCGGGTCGTTTCCAGCGAGCGAAGCAGGGGACCCGCTAGGCGAGCGTAGTCATGGACACCGCCGTCAAACAGCGCGAGCACCGGAATCCGCTCGCCCACAAGCCGTTCCACCTATGCGACTGTACGCTGAGCCCTGTCGCCGATCCGGCGCAGGACTGCGAGCGTGCGCTCTGCGGCTTGATCCCAGGTGTAGGCCGCGGCGCGACGCCTGCCCTCATCACCAAGCCTGGTGCGCAGCGACTGGTCGGACAGGATGCGCTCCAGGCCACCGGCGATGGCGCTTACATCGTCGGGTTGGACCCTGATCGCGGCGCCGAGTGCGAGCTCGGGGAGCGCTCCGGCCGACCCGACGACGGCGGGCAGGCCATGGGCCATCGCCTCGAGCAGGGGAAGCCCGAACCCTTCGTACAGGCTCGGGAAAGCGAGCACCGAAGCCGATTCATAAAGAGCGGTCAGCGTTGGCTCATCGACGTGGTTGAGGTAGCGGACGCCTGGCTCCGCCGCGATTCGCTGCAGCGTGTCGCCATAGGCCCAGCCGGGCCTTCCGGCGATGACGAGCTGAGGGACACCGGGATGGCCGTTGATGATGAAGGGCAGCGAGCCGTGTCGGCCGCGGAGCTGGCGAAACGCCGCGAGCAGGCGGGGGTAGTTCTTGCGAGGCTCGACAGTCCCGACGGCCAGGATGAAACCTGGTTCAAGGCCCTCAGGCAACGGCCCGGCGGGCGCGGAGGGCGGCAGGCCCTCGGGGATGACTGCGATCTTGGCATCCAGGCCTGGCGTCCTGTAGTGCTGGATCAGGTCTCGGTACGTCGACTCGGAAGGCACGAGGATGGACGCGGCCTGTCGCAGCGCCGGCGGCAGAACCAGCCCGAAATAGAGGCGCTGCTGCCACGGCACCTCGGCCGGCCTTATGCGAAACGCAAGGTCGTGCACGAAGACCGCCGCCGGTGGCGCGCCCTGCCGCCGAACGGGCGGACTGGGCCAGTAAGGATAGAGAATGGCATCGCACTCGAGCTGGGGCTCGATGGCGGGCAGCCACCTCGTCTTGAGTGCAAGCTCGTGGCGGTAGGGCGACAGCACCGCCTCGCAGTCGAGCCCGACAAGGGCGTCAGGGCGCTCCCGGCTGCAAAGCAGCGTGAACTCGTCGTGGCCTCGGCGAGCGATCAGCGCACGCGACAGCTCGATCGCCACTGTCAGCATCCCGATCCGCCGCGGCCGCCAGCATGCGGTGACGTCGATCGCGAATCTCACGTCACCGACTGTATCCAAACGCGGCTGCAACGGCCGTGCCAACCTCTTTCCGAATCCCAATCATGGCGAACTGATGTTTGCTCCTGCCAATTCGCGTGCCATCCCCTCCAGGGGTCGTGATCGCACTCGAACCCGACTCGGTGGCTTAACTTTCCACCGACCGGATCGCAAAAACGCAGTCGAACGTACCGGTCACGCAGCCGCACTCGACCTCTTCGACGTACCAGTCGTTGGCCAGCCCGGCCCACCGCAGGATCGTCTCGATGGTCGAAGTCCAGATGTGGCAGGACTTGACCGTCTTGATCCGGCCGAGCGCGAACATATTGGAGAAGTTCACCAGCCAGAACTGATGCTCGTCGACCTGCAGCCATGCGTGCGTATGCTCCCCCCGCACGTTGTCCATCGCCTCGGTGAAATTCTTGACCACGCCCTGCAGCTTTCTCTGCCGCCCCGGCACCAGCCGCCGCGGCCCGCCCATGCCGTGCCGCCCGTCGGCCAGCCACCGCTCGGTCGCGCGCCTGCCCCAGGCACGGATCGTGTCTTCGGCCTCGGGGCCGTAGATCGTCTCGAATGCCTCGTTCAACCGGCTCAGCGACTCGACCGGCGACGAAAGCTGGTCATCGTGCGGCGGATCCTGCTCCACGTACTGCACCAACCCCGCCGCGTAAGCTACCTCTGGCCACCGGTCCCCTGTCACGTCTCGGGCGACGTGCACCAGGTTGCTGACGTGGGAGTTGAGGATGAAGCGACCTCTCGCGCGCGCCGTCTTGACGCCCATCAGCTCCAGCGTGCGGATCGCCGAGCCCCCGGTCGTCGTCGGGGTCGGCGGAGGCGAACCGTGCAGGATCGCCGGCGCGGACGCCACGACTCGCATCGACGTGGTGTCCGGTCCCTGCGGCCCGGTCGCCGGCCGCGGCATGACCACCACGCCGCCGCCCGCTGTAACAGCGGGGACGGGGGCCGCGGCAACCAGGGGAGCGAGCCGCCTCTGCGGCAGCCGGGCCATCTGCGCCAGCAGGTCGCGCACTGTCTGCGGCCGCTGCGCCGGGTCCTTGGCGAGCACCTTGGCCAGCAGCTGGTCGAGCTCATCTGGCAGCGCCGCATTCAGCTTCACCGCCGAGGGAATGGGTGAGTTGACCGTCGCGTACGCGACCTCCATCCGGTTGGAGCCGATGTAAGGCAGCCGGCCCGTCAGCATCTCAAAGGTGAGCACGCCCATCGCATAGATGTCCGCGCGCTTGTCGACGTCGTGACCCATCACCTGCTCGGGCGCCATGTATCCGGGCGTGCCGATGGCGAGGCCGATGGTCGTGAGATGGGTCGGCTGCCCGGCGCCCCGCGCGAGACCGAAGTCGGCGAGCATCGCACGTCCGTCCGCGTGGATGAGGACGTTGGTCGGCTTGAGGTCGCGATGAACGATGCCCGCGTCGTGAGCGTGCTGCAGGCCGTCCCCGATCTCCCGCAGGTAGCGCCACGCGGTCAGCGGATCGAGCGGGCCACGGTTCAGGATGTCGCGCAGCGTGCCGCCACGGATCAGCGGCATGGTCAGAAACGCGACGCCCTCGGTGACCTCGAAGTCATAGATCGGAAGGATGTTGGGGTGGTCGAGCTTGGCGAGAGTCTTAGCCTCGGTCTCGAAGCGCTTGACAAAGCCTTCGTCCTGGAAGAGCTCCGACGACAGCGCTTTCAGCGCAACCTCGCGCCCGAGCGGCTGCTGCACCGCTCGATAGACCACGGCCATCCCGCCGCCGCCAAGGCGCTCGACGATCTCGTACTGCCCGAGCCGGGTCCCGGTCAGGTCCTTCACTTCGACGCCGCCGCGAGCTTGGCCACGATCGAGATGAGGTCCGCCAGCCGGAAGGGCTTGCTGAGGACGTCGTCCGCGCCGGCAGCGAGGAACCGCTCACGGTCGCTCGCCATCGAGTGTGCGCTGGCGATAACGATCGGGAGAGCCGGCCTCTCGACTTTGATCCGGCGCATTGCCTCGAGGCCGTCGATGCCGGGCATCGCGACGTCCATCAGGATCATGTTCGGGCGCTCCCTGAGAGCGAAATCCACCGCCTGCAGACCGTCAGCGGCGATCAACACGCCGTAACCAGCTTTTTCGAGCACGCGCTTGCACAGCCGCTGGGCGACCTCGTTGTCGTCGGCCACAAGGACCGTGAATGCCGCCGAGCCGCTGGAGCCGCCATCCGCCGCCTCAGCCATGTCGGAGCTGCATCGGGCTGGTGCCCTCCACGGCAAGAGGGACGCTGAAGTGGAAGGCCGAGCCATGCCCAACCGCGGATTCCACCCAGATCTTGCCGCTGTGCATCTCCACGATCTGCTTAACGATCGTCAGGCCCAGGCCAGTCCCAGGGATCGACTGGGCGGCTCCGCTGCGCACGCGCCGGAATCGTTCGAAGACATGCCCGATCTCGTCGGCGGGGATGCCGAGCCCAGTGTCCGTGATGCTGACCAGGGCATAACCGCTTTCCGCCCGGCTCGACAGCGTGACCGTGCCGCCGTCCGGCGAGTACTTGATCGCGTTGTTGACAAGGTTGCTGACGACCTGGATCAGACGGTCGCGATCACCCAACACGATCGGGAGGCGTGGGTCGAGGTCGGCCTTGAACTCGACGGTGGAGGCCGCAGTGCCAGCATGGGCCATCGCCTCGCTGAGCACCTCGTTGATGTCGACCGCCCCGCTGCGCATGCTCATGCGACCCGATTCCATCCGGTCGAGGTCGAGCATGTCGCCGATGAGCCGGTTGACCCGATCCGCGTCGTTGAATATGTAGCCGCCGTATGCGCGCACCTCGTCTGACTCGAGGCCGCCGTCGCGGATGAGCTCGCTGAAACCCTGGATCCCGGTCAGCGCGGTCCGGAACTCGTGGCTCACGATGCTCAGGAACTCGGTCTTGGTCCGGTCCAGCCTCTCGAGGTTGGCGTTGGCGCTGCGCTGCGACTCGAGGGCCTCGGCAAGCTTGTCCGAAGTCTCACGCACCGTGGTGACGTCTTCGACCATGACGAGGACATGCTCCGGCCGGCCGCTCGCGTCCGGTATGGAGGTCGCCGTCAGCTGGAGCCACAGCCACTTGCCGCTGGCGGTCGCTGCGCGGACCTGGACGCTCCCGCCGTCGGTGATTCCCGCCAGCATCGGGGCGGCGCGGTGACGAGACGCCGCCTGGTCGTAAGTACGCAGCAGGTCCGGCCACGCGCTCGCCTGCATCGACTCGAAATCGTGCTCGACCATACCGAGCAGCGCCGCGTTGGCCTCGAGCATCTCTCCATCGGCGCTGATGCGCGCGATTCCTATCGGCGAGCGCTCGTAGATGGCGCGGTGGTCGGCTTCACTTCGGCGCAGCGCCTGCGCCGTCTCGCTGCGGCGGATGAACTGGCCGAACTCGACGCCGAAGGTCGCCATCATCGTCACCTCGTCGTCGCGAAACGTGCGCGGCCGGCGGCTCAGCAGCTCCACGACTCCGATCACAGCTCCGGAGTCGATGACCGGAAATGCGAGGGTCGACCGAAGGCCGGCACGCCGGGCGGCTTCGAGGCGCTCGCTGCCCTGTGATTGCTCGGGAGCCACTTCGGCCCCCACCACCCCGGACTGCCGAACCCTGCTGACCAAGCCGGATCCCCCGCCGAGCCAAAGTCCGCGACTCAGGGCGAGGAACTCGTCGGCGCTCGCGCCATCGGCATGCCAGTCGCGCACGACCCGCAGCTCCCTACGGTCGAAGTCGAGTCCCCAGTACAGCGCCACGTCCCAATCGAGATATGAGCCGATGCTGCGGAGCAGCTGCGGAAGGCCCAGCTCCCAGCTCGACGAGTCGATGATCACCTGCCGGATCGCGACCTGGCTGTCGCGAAGGACGTCGAGTCGCTTGCGCTCGGAGATGTCAATCTCCTGCACGACCAAGATCGAAGCGTCAGGCGAGGGCTTGGCGATCGCGACGGCGACCGGGACCACGCTTCCATCGGGACGGACCTGGTCGAGCTCGCCTTCCCACTGCACGATGTCCCCGGAGCGCAGCAGGGCCATGGCTTCCGCGAGCGCCTGGCGGTCGGATTCCGCCGTGATCTCGCCCAGCGGAGTCTGGAGAAGGTCGTCACGGCTGCGGGCCAGGATCAGGCTCAGCTGTTCGTTGACCTGGGTCCACCTGCCGTCGAGGTCGGTCAGCGCGAGGCCGACCATGGCACCCTCCAGGATCGTGCGGACCCTCTGCTCGCCGGCCGCGATGCGAGCGGCGTTCCGCTGTGCCTCATCGGCCATCTCGCGCGACTGCCGGGCCACCTCGCCAACCGCCAGCGCGACCCCCAGCACCACGGCGGCAAGGAGGACCGCGGGCGCCATGTCAGCCGCCTGGCCGCCTGTGACGAGCGGGCGGATCACGATCGCGATCGCCGCCAGCGCCCCGGCCGAGATCGATTCGATCCGGCTGACCTGGAGAGCGGCCAGCAGGACTACGGTCATGTACAGCGCGAAAGCCAGCACCGGGCTGGCGACGGCAAGGGCCTGGACCGCGAAAATCGCGGCGATGGCGACGAAGGGTGTGGCTCGACGCACCAAGCCCCTGCTCCATGGCGCTGGAGGCGCGTCGGGTCCTGGCAACACCTCGGAAACCTCGCCCCCCCTGGCGGGATGGAAGGTGCGCAGGAGCACATTCTAGCCGCCGCCCTTCCCGCCAGACCCCACTTAAGGCGGCGCAATTTATCCCTCGGCGGCTCGGTGGGAGGGGCAGGCCGGGGAGCTCAAGCCCCTCCCCGACCGCATCTGGCTTAAGCTGCAGCCCCCGGCACTTGAACCAGCTCAACACGCCTCTGCAACCCGAAGGACTCAGCCGGCGGGTCTATCCGTTCATCGGCCTCGCCATCGTCGGCCTGGTCAGCCTGCATGGCTTTTCGGCCGTCACCAGCTCCCTTGCGCTGGCCGGAGCGGCGCTCGTGGGGGTGGCCCTCGTGTTGATCCCGCTCGCCCAGATCGACACGCCCGCGCGCAACGGCTTCGTGACTGCGACCCCGGTGATCGGCGGCTTCATCCTCGCCCTCTACCCCCTGTGGGCCGGCGGGACGACGTTCGGCTTCATCGCGTCCGTGGTGATCACGGCGCTGGGCGGCGCGATCGTGCTGCTCCCGTGGAATCGCATTCCGAGGTATCTGCACGCCGTGTCACCTGTCGGCGGCCTGGCGGTCGCTTTCGCGCTGGAGGTCCAGTTCGGGCTGAGCGTGGTTCGGGCTTTTCCCTTCGTCCTCCTGCCGCTGATCTTCCTCGCGCTTTACTACACGACCGTCGAGTTCGCCATCGGCGCCGCGCTGGCCGTCGCAGATCTCATCCTCGTCACGTTCGTCAACCCGGCCGCGGGCGATCCTGCCGCGGCGCTCCTCGAAGCCCTGCTGCTGGTGACTTTCGGGATTCTCGTGCGGCGAGTCGTGCTCCAGCTCGAGAAGAACCGCCAGGCGGCGACGGCGGCCGAGGGCGTCAAGTCCGAGCTCCTCGCCGACCTCGCGCAGAGAAACCAGGAGCTGCAGGAGCTCACACGCCTCAAGTCGGAGTTTCTGGCCACGATGAGCCACGAGATCCGCACGCCCATGAACGGCGTCATCGGGATGACGGGCCTCCTGCTCGACACCGAGCTGACTCCGGAGCAGCGTGAATACGTGGAGACGGTGCGAACCTCCGGTGACGCGTTGCTCGACATCATCAACGACATCCTCGACTTCTCCAGGATCGAGGCCGGGCGCGTTCGTCTCGAGACCATCGACTTCAGCCCCAAGCACGTGGCGGAGGAGGCGGTCGAGCTCTTCGCCCAGGCCGCATCGAACAAGGGCGTCGAGCTGCTGCTCGACGTCACACCAGACGTGCCGGACGCAGTGATCGGCGATCCCGGGCGGTTGCGCCAGGTCCTCATCAACCTGGTCGCCAACGCGATCAAGTTCACCGAGTCGGGCGAGGTGGTCGTGCGCGCGCGCAAACACGACGCGAAGGTTCGAGGCGTGGCGATCCATTTCGAGGTCGCGGACACAGGCATCGGCCTGACCGAGGAAGAGCAGGCACGCGTCTTCTCGACCTACTCGCAAGTCGACAGCTCGACCACGCGCAGGCACGGTGGGACTGGCCTGGGTCTTGCCATCTCCCGGATGCTGACCCAGCTGATGGGCGGCGAGATCGGGGTGATGAGCGTTAAGGGAACGGGCAGCCGGTTCTGGTTCACGGCGCTGTTTCGCGAGCCGGATTCCAGGGCCTCGTCTCCAAACCACGCCGCCGACCTGTCGGGCACCGCGGTCGCCATCATCGACGACAACGGGACCAATCGCACGATCCTCGAGCGCTACCTCAGATCGTGGGGAATGCGCGAGCAGAGCTTCGAGAACGGCCGCGAGGCGCTGCACCAGATGCGACAGGCGGCTCGCTCGGAGGGCCCGTTCGAGGTCGCGATCGTGGACCTGATGATGCCGGACATGGACGGCGCCGCCGTCGCCGCCGAGATCCGCAACGACCAGTCGCTGAAGGACCTCCTCGTGATCATGCTCACGTCAGCCGGCGGGGCCGAGACGGCGGTGCCGGGTGTGGACGCCGAGATGATCAAACCCGTGCGGCCGTCGCAGCTGTTCGACCTGCTGCACGAGCTGATGGCTGCCCGGTCGAGCCGAACCCAGCCGGCCGTGGAGGCCGATGGCCACCCGTCCGCCGGGCGTGGGTGGGCCCGAATCCTGGTCGTCGAGGACAACGCCGCCAACCAGAAGGTCGCCGTGCGGATGATCGAGCGCCTCGGCTACCGGGCCGAGGTGGCGTCGAACGGGGCGGAGGCCGTTGCGATGATCGGGCAAGGTGGCTACGACGCGGTGCTGATGGACTGCCAGATGCCCGAGCTGGACGGCTACGAGGCAACGCGCCAGGTGCGGCGCGACGAGCGCGGCTCCGGGCACGTGCCGATCATCGCGATGACGGCGGCCGCCCTTTCGGGCGACCGCGAGCGTTGCCTCGCGGCGGGCATGGACGACTACATCTCCAAGCCGGTGAAGCTGCACGTGGTGGCCGCGGCTCTGGAGCGCTGGCTCGCTCCCCACAACCACCTCTCCCACTCCCCCAGCGACCGCGTGCTTCGGAGCCCCCGCCTGTAAAGCGGGGGTGTCCCAGGCGCGCAGGCAGACCCCTACGACCGTTTGAGCGCGAGCACGGTCACGTCATCGAACAGGGCACGGCCGCCGGCTCCTTGGGCGAGGATGTCGACCATCGCCTGAGCGCTGGTGGCGCGCCGCGCCTCGTATGGCAGCAGCACGTCCTTGACCGCCAAGTCTGGTCGCAGGTCCAGCAGGCCGTCCGAGAAAACGACCAGCGTGTCGCCCGGGCTGAGCGTGATCGTGCCCACCAGGTACTGGCTGTCGGGGAAGATCCCGATGGGCGCACTGCGCACAGGCAGCTGCTCCTGGCCACCGGCGCCGCGAAGGATGCGCGCGTGACCGTGTCCCGCATCCACGTAGCGGAGTTCCCCCGATTTCGGATCGAAGGTGCAGTGGAACGCGGTGACGTAGGCATGGTTGACCTCGAGCGCCGCTGACATCACGTCGGCCGCCTTCTTCACCCCGGCCTCCATCGGCTCGATGGTCGACGCACCGCGGAGGGCCGCCCGAGCCGTGGCCATCATCAGAGCCGCGGGCAGACCCTTGCCCATCACGTCGCCCAAGGTGATGGTCACTCGGTCGTCCGCAGAGTGATGCCAGTCATAGAAGTCGCCGCTGATCTCCCTGGCGGCGGTGAAATGAGCGGCGAGCTCAAACCCATCCTCTATATATGGCGAGGACGGCAGCATCCCGAGCTGGAGCTCCGCCGCGCGCCGCATCTGCTCCGCGCGCTCGCCCACCATCGACTCGAGCCTCAGCAGGTTGGCGCGGTTGTCGAGCTCGAGGCTGCGCCGGCGGAGGTTGTTCACGACCAGCAGGTAGAGCTGGGTCGCGCCGACGGGCTTGACGTGATAGGCATAAGCCCCGTGCTCGAGGGCTGCACGCCCCAGCTCGGGGTCATCGACACCTGACACCATGATGACCGCCGTGTCAGGGCGCTTGGCCCTGAGCTCCTCCAGCAGGCCGTATCCGGACTCATCCGGCAGCCGTACGTCGAGCAGCGCCAGTGCGTAGTCCTGGCTCTCGAAATACTGCCGCGCCTGGGCCGCGTCCAGGGCGACGTCGCACTCGAATCCGCGGCTTCGGAGGGCGCGGGCCATCGCCTTGGCAAGAGATTCCTCGTCATCCACCACGAGGATCCGCTGCGAGCTTTCTGGTTCCAACACGCTCCAGCAGTGTAGACAGGCTAAATTCCGGACCGTCTGCCATAGACTCTGTGAGTCCTATGGGAGATCCAAGCTGAGCTTAGACGTCCAGACACGAGCCGCCGACAACGGGATCACCGTGGTGGCGCCCACCGGACGCCTTGACGTCGTCGGTGCGCCAGCCTTGAAGGACGTGATCAGCGAGGTCGTCAAGAACGGCCTTCCGCGTGTCGTCATCGATATGGAAGGGGTCAGCTTCGTGGACAGCACGGGCCTCGGTTCTGTGATCTCGGCCCTGAAGCAGATCAAGAGCAGCCAGGGCGAGCTCAGGCTGGCCGCTCCCAATCAGCAGGTTCGGGTGGTTCTCGAGCTCACCACGCTGGACCGCGTGTTCCCGTATTACGCCACAGTCGAGGAAGCCCTTTCTGGCTTTTGAGCTTGGGACCTACAGAGGAGCCCTTTGAGTTCCGCGCCACTCTCACCGTGCTCGATCAAGGACTGGACATCCTCCACCAGTCTGTTGAGATGCTGCGTCGGGCCACCTCTCGAGGTTCCGGCGACCGCGCTCTCATTCTTTTCGAGACCGCGCTTGGAGAGATCGGGGCCAATGTCCTCACGCACGGACGACCATCGGGAGTCGCGGCTCCGGTCGAGTACCTGTTGCGTTTTGATGCCGGTACCCTGCTTGCGTCGTTTACCGACCCAGGACCGCCCGTTCACGATCACCTGGCTCGCGAGATGCCGGAAACGACGAGCGAAGACGGCCGCGGCCTGGTGTTGGCGCGGTCCCTGCTCGACGAACTCGGATACAAACGCGAAGGCGAGGTCAACCAATGGCGGCTGGTGAAGCGGCTTTGAACCCTGGCGGCAACCCGCCGTCCGACGCTTCATCGCCGGTTGAGGACGAGGCACGAGTCCTGATCCACGACTTTCGCAACCTCCTCGCCGTGATCGTCAACTACAGCGAGCTGATCGCCGAGGAGACGGGAGAACCGGAGGCGGTGCGGGCGGACATCGCGGAGGTTCGCGCGGCCGCCGAGCGAGCGATCGCGATGACCGACAAGCTTCGCGGCATCAACAAACCACGCGCGCCAGAACCCTCGGAGAGTGGCCAGTGACGGTAGCGAGGAGGGTCGGCGTCGACAAGGACGGAGTTGTGCCAACGATGACGCATCGGGACATCGTGCTGGTCGTCGATGACGACGAGCAGATGCTTCGTCTGGTCAAGCGTGTGCTGGACCGGGCGGGATTCGAAAGCCTGACCGTCGGCGACGGCCGAGACGCGCACAGCGCGGCCGCGGAGTGGCGGCCCGACATCATCCTGCTCGACCTCATGCTCGGCGACATCACGGGCGACCAGATCCTGGCCGAGCTGCGCGCCGATTTCCGCACCAGGTTGATCCCGGTGGTCTTCCTCACGGTGCGTGGCTCCTTGAAGGACAAGGTGGAGCACCTCTTGGCGGGCGCCGACG
>JBOHUP010000070.1:0-7610 GCA_050734615.1 Candidatus Dormibacteraceae bacterium
GGTCGTGCTCGGCCGAGATCAACGGCTTCCCCCGGCTGATGTGCAAGACCCGGCTCTCGAGCTACAACGAGAGCACCATCTCGGTCCGGCCGATGCACACCTTCCCGGTGGTCAAGGACCTGGTCACCGACGTCAGCTGGAACTACGAGGTCAACAAGCAGATCCCGCCATTCACGCCCAGCGACCAAGACGCCGCCAGCAGCGAGCCGTGGCGCATGCAGCAGAAGGACGTCGAGAGGGTGATGGAGTTTCGCAAGTGCATCGAGTGCTTCCTGTGCCAGGACGTGTGGCACGTACTGCGAGTGCACGATGCGAAAAGCGCCTTCTACGGTCCACGCGCGATGGTCCGCATCGCGAGCCTCGACATGCATCCCAAGGACGTCCTGGACCGGCGGCCGATGCTCAAGGGCAAGGCCGGCATCGGCTACTGCAACGTCACCAAATGCTGCACGGAAGTCTGTCCCGAGCACATCAAGATCACCGACAACGCCATCATCCCGCTGAAGGAGCGCATGGACGATGCCTACTTCGACCCCATCCGGTCGCTCGCGCGAAGGCTCGGCGGCGCTCCGGAGAGGCGTCCGGTCTGATTCAGACGATATGTACATCCAGCATTCGGTCCACATAGCGCACTCGATCAAGGCTTGCTCGGAAGCGCTGGCGGAAGGGCCGCGCAGGTGGTTTCCGCGGCTCGGCGGCAAGAACGTGACCAAAGTGGGCGTTCACGTCGCGGGCGTGCCGATCCGGAAGAAGGTATCGGTGGAAATCGGAGAGCCGCAGAAGACGCCGACCTGGACCGCCATACCGCTGACCTGGAAGGCGACCTTCCCCGAGAGGCTCTTTCCGGAGATGACGGGCAAGATCGAGCTGGCGCCATCCGACAAAGAGGTGACGCGCCTGACCGTCAGCGGCATGTACGAACCGCCGCTGGGCAGCCTCGGACGTCAACTGGACGAGGCGTTGATGCACAACGTCGCCGAGGCAACCGTAAAAGAGCTCGCCGAGTCGATCGCGGACCGCCTGGAGAAGGCCCTCCAGGAGCCTGCCCAAGAGAAATAGGGCTTAGCCGTTAGCTCCGGGCATCATCGTGTGCCTGGCCAGGTAGGCCGCGGCTTCCGCACGCCGCGCGACCTCCAGCTTCGACAGGATCGTCGAGACGTAGTTCTTGACCGTCTTCTCGGCCAGGCGAAGCTCTTTACCGATCTGACCGTTGGTCATGCCCTGCGACACGAGGGTGAGGATGCGCTCCTCTTGGGCCGAAAGCCGGGCCAGCTTCTCATCGCGCATGGTCTTGCCCTTCCGAAGGCGCTCGAGCACCGATTTCGTGACCTCGGGATCGAGCAGGCTCCTGCCGGCGCCCACCTCGCGTATCGCGCGGATGAGCTCCCCGCCGCGGATCTGCTTGAGGACGTACCCCGCGGCACCGGCCATGATCGAGGCGAACAGCGCCTCGTCGTCTGCGAACGAGGTGAGCATCAGGACCTGCGTCTTCTCCAGCCGGGCCCGGATCTCGCGAGTCGCCTCGATGCCACTGCCATCGGCCAGCCGCACGTCCATGACGACCACGTCGGGCCGGGTCCTGACCGCCTGGTCGATCGCGTCCCGGACGGATCCCGCCTCCGCCACCACAGTCATGTCGTCATTGGTGTTGATCAACGATTTGACTCCATCGCGGACGACCTCGTGGTCGTCGACGATCAGGACGCGAATCCGAGTTTTGGCCACGTGGCCATGTTCGCATCCAGCTCCCCGGTTGCGTAAGGCCGACGGTCCTGATTTGGCGAGGCCGTCCGACCCTGGAGTGGCCTGTCAGATCGGAAACTGCACCCGCAACCGGGTTCCCCTGCCCCCGGCGCTGGCGATCTCGAGGACCGCGCCCAGGCCGGCGGCCCGCTCGCGCATGTTGCGCAGCCCGTTTCCCATTGAAGAACGGTTCACGTCGAAGCCAACGCCGTCGTCCTCGATCGCCAGGACTGCCGTCGCCTCATGTCGGGCCAGGCGCAGACTCACAACGGTCGCCTGCGCGTGCCGGGAGATGTTGGAAAGGGCTTCACGCGTCAGCTGAACGATGTCCGTCGACCGAGGCGACAGCGCCGCGGCGACAGCGGTGTCGATGTCCACGTTGACTGGGATGTGGGCCCTGGTTCCCAGGTCGCCGGCCAGCTCGCGCAATGCCTCGTCGAGCTGCCGGTCGGCCAGGATCCCGGGACGCAACCCGAAGATGTAGTTGCGCAGTTCGCGGATGACCGTGTCCAGCTCGCCGACCGATCGTTCGATCCGCGCCGCGGTATCGGGCGAAACCGCGAGCATCGCGGTGCCCTGGAGGTTCATGCCCACCGCGAACAGCGATTGAATGATGCCGTCGTGCAGCTCCTTGGCGATGCGCTCACGCTCCTCCATCAGGCTGAGACGACGCAGGTCGGCCTGCGCCCTGTCGAACTCGATCGCCACTGAAGCCTGGTCGGTGAAGCTCTCGATCAGGCGTTTTGTCGTTTCGTCGAATGGCCGGCCACCCTTCAGGTTGGCGACCATCAAGGTCCCGTGCGCCCCTCCGGGGACCCGAAGCGGCACATACAGAGCCGGTCCGTGCCGGCCCATACGAACCAGCGGCTGAAAGGCGCGGGCGTCCGCGCTGAGGTCGGCGATGACCACCGGTCGACCACCGCGCATCACCTCACTCGCGATCGAAGCCTGTGCCGGCACGGGCTGCCCGAGGAGCTCGCTCGACCCCGCACCGGCCGCCGCCACCACGACGAGGTCTGCCTGGGATCCGCTGCCGCTCACGATCACGGCCGAGTCGGCTGACGCCAGCTCCCGGGCATGCTCGGCGACCGCCTCGAGCAACCGGCTGCGCTCGGCGCCGCCGAGGACCTTTTTCGTGATGTCGTGAAGCGCGTCCAGCCAACCCTCGCGGGAGCGGATCTCGGCGTAGAGCGAGGCGTTCGCGATCGCCACACCCGCCTGCGTGGCCAGGACGACCAGCAACTCCTGGTCCTCCTCGCTGAACTCGTCGCCGGTGCGCTTCTCGGCGAGATAGATGTTCCCGTAAACGCGGCCGAGGGCCTTGATCGGGGCGCCCAGGAACGAACGCATCGGTGGATGGTTGGGCGGAAAGCCGACCGAGCTCTCGTGGGCGGCGATGTTGCGGATCCGAACCGGCCGCGGGTCACGGATGAGCAGCCCGAGGATCCCGTGCCCCCGGGGCAGAGCGCCAATTTTTCTCCGCTCCCGCGCTGATATGCCGGTGGTGATGAACTCGGTCAGCGAGCCGCTTTCACCGATCACTCCCATAGCCCCATACCGGGCGTCGGTGACCTGCGTCGCCAGGTCGACGATGCGCTGGAGGACGATCGGCAGGGACAGTTCCGAAGCCAGTGTCATGCCCGCTTCCAGCAGCACGTCCTTGCGGTCTCGGGGGCCTGCCATCGAAGGCGAATCTACGACAGTTGACCCCGCCGGATAGGGCGTCGGCAGCTCCGCCATGGGGTCTGGAACGCACGTACCGCTGGGACGATTCACACCAGGCTCAAGAAGCCCAGTTCTCGGCCCTGACGACTGAGCCCATGACCGGCCGTCGGGGCCGCCCGGGTCCCGGGGTCCCCTCTGGTGCCGCGCCACGTGGACAATTACGGCATGAGCGACCAGACCATCACGCCTGATGAGGCGAGCCGGCTTTACGAGCTCGACCGAACGCACTGGCTCCACCCGATGGGAGACCTCGGCGCGCCCGCCGGCACGGTCCCGCAGCTGATCTTCACAGGCGGTGATGGCGCGACGCTGGTCGATGTGGAGGGCCGGCGGTACGTCGATGCCATGGCCAGCCTGTGGAACGTCAACGTCGGCTACGGCCGTACGGAACTGGCCGATGCCGCGGCGGATCAGATGAGGTCTTTGGCTTTCAGCTCGTCCTACGGCGGCTTCAGCACGGCTCCGGCGATCCGGCTGGCGGCCAAGCTGGCGGAGATCGCCCCGGGGGAGCTGGAGGTGACCTACTTCGCGTCAGGCGGAGCGGAGGCCAACGACTCCGCCTATAAGATCGCGCGGCTCTACTGGAAGGTCCGCGGGCAGCCCGAAAAGGTCAACATCGTCTCGCGTCTGCGCGATTACCACGGCCTCACCTACGCCGCCACCAGCGCGACCGGCTTCGCCAGCTTCTGGAAAGGGTTCGAGCCCTTGGCCCCCGGTTTTCTCCACGCCCCCGCGCCGAGCCTGTACCGCTATGCAGGGGACGGATCTGCCGGAGCCGACTACGCCCGCGCGCTGGAGAAGGTGATCCTCGAGGCGGGACCGCACACGGTGGCGGCCGTGGTCGCCGAACCGGTGCAGGGTGTCGGCGGGGTGATCGTGCCGCCGGCCGACTATTTTCCAGCCGTGAGAGAGATCTGCGACCGCCATGGCGTGCTGCTGATCGCCGACGAGGTGATCACCGGCTTCGGACGCACCGGTCGCTGGTTCGCCCTCGAGCACTGGAACGTGCAGGCCGACATGATGCTGTTCGCCAAGGGCATCACCAGCGGTTATCTGCCGCTGTCCGGGGTCATGCTCACGCGCCAGGTCCACGACGTCCTCAAGTCGGTCAAAGGCCCCTTCCAGCACGGCTTCACCTACAGCGGCCATCCCACCGCGTGCGCGGTGGGGCTGCGCAACCTGCAGATCATCGAGGACGAGCATCTGATCGACCGGGTGGCCGAGGTCGGCCCCTACCTTCAAGAGCGGCTCCAGCGGCTGCGCTCGCACGACATCGTCGGTGACGTACTGGGCCTCGGCTTCCTCGGGGCTGTGGAGTTCGTGCGCGACAGGCAGTCGAAGGACCAGTTCGACGTATCCCTGGGCGTGGCACGCCGCGTGTGGAGCTCCGCCCTCGAGCAGGGGGTCATCGTCCGCCCGCTGCCCGGTGACGTGATCGCCCTTTCCCCCCCATTCGTGATCACCAAACCCGAGATCGACCGGGTGGTCGAGGTCCTCGACCAGGTCATCTCGACCATCACCGAAGAGCTGCGCGCGCCGAGATAGGGTGTCGTGCGCCGAAGCGGCCATCCGGGACTAAACTGGCCGTGAATGTCTGAGGTCGCGATTCCCTCAGCGCCAGGCCGGACGGGCAAGCCCAGCCAACCGATGATCTCGGCGGCACGCATCTCGCGGCGGGTTCATCAGCTCGGCCGGCAGATCTCCGAGGTTTACGCCGACATCGACACGCCCCTCGTGCTGGTCGTGATCCTCAAGGGCGCGACGGTGTTCGCCGCCGACCTGCTGCGAAGCCTCAGCATCCCCGCCGAGCTCGAGTTCGTGCGTGCGGCCAGCTACGGGTCGGGCACGGCGACCACCGGCAGGGTGCAGATCGCCCACATGGTCGAAGGTCCGCTGATCGACCGCCACGTGCTCCTGGTCGAGGACATCGTCGACTCCGGGCGGACCGTGGACACGATCGTCAAGCGCTTCCGCAAGCTGAAGCCGGCGTCGCTCCGACTGGCTGCGCTGCTGGACCGGCCGGCGAGGCGCGAAGCCCAGGTGACGATTGACTTCTGCGGCTTCGTGATCCCCGACCGATTCGTCATCGGTTACGGGCTCGACTACGCGGGCCTGTACCGTGAGCTGCCGGGGATTTACTCGCTGAGCTGAGCGGGCTAAGCGATCGGCGGGGCGGCACCCGGCTTCATGAAGTCGACCAGCTCCTCTCGGCCGTCCCACATCACGGTCGTGTGTGCAGGCTCGGTTCGCGCCACCACCTTTCCGCCTCGGAGCACCAGCTTGCGCTTGGCGACGAGGCGGATGGCGTCCATCTCCGTCGGAGCATCGAAAGCGCAAAGGTCGGCGCGGCAGCCGGGAAGAAGGCCGTAGCCCTCGAGGCCGAGGGCGCTCGCCGGGTTCCAGGTGATCATGTCCATCAGTGTGCGCAGCTCGCCGTGGCCCGACATCTGCCCGTAGTGCGCCAGCACAAAAGCCGCCTGCAACGGGTCGCCGTAACCGAGCGGGTACCACGGATCCATCACCGAGTCGTGTCCGACGCAGACGTTGACCCCCGCGGTGAGGAGCTCCTTGACACGCGTATGGCCGCGGCGGATCGGGTAGCTGTCGAACCGCCCCTGGAGGGTCGAGTTGTCCAGCGGGTTGGTCACCATGTGCATGTTGGCGCGCTTCAGGTTGTTGATCAGCCGGTACGCGTAGGCGTTGTTGTACGAGTGCATCGCGGTGGTGTGGCTCGCCGTCACTCGGCCGCCCATCCCCAGCCGGATCGTCTCCGCCGCCATCACCTCCACGAAACGTGAATGGTCGTCGTCTGTCTCGTCGCAATGAATGTCGACGCGCAGGCCTTTGTCCGCCGCAAGCGCCATGGCGAACTTCACCGAGCGTTCGCCGTACTCGCGCGTCAGCTCGAAGTGCGGGATGGCGCCGACCACGTCGACACCCATCTCCACCGCGCGCTTCATCAGCTCCTCGCCGCCGTCGAAGGACATGATGCCCTGCTGGGGGAAGGCCACGAGCTGCATCGTCATCTGGTCGCCGATCTCCTTGCGGAGCTCGACCAGGGCGCGCACAGCTCGCAGCTCTGGGTCGCAGACGTCGACATGGCTCCTCACGTGCTGGACGCCGTTGGCCAGCTGCCAGCGGAGCACCGTGCGCACCCTTCGCTTGACGTCCTCCACGCTGAGCTGCTTGACCCGCTCCGCCCAGATGGCGATGCCCTCAAAGAGAGAGCCGGTCTCGTTGTGGCGCGGCTCGCCCACGGTGAGCACGGCATCCAAGTGGATGTGGGGCTCGACCAACGCCGGGGTCACCAGCGAGCCGCCCAGGTCGATGACCTGGCGGGCCTCGGGTTCCGGCTCGCTGATGAGCCCGTCCCGAACGCCGATATCACGAGTTTCGATCTCGCCGGGGAGCCGGGCCCCGCGTAGAAGCAAATCCAGCATCGACGGGGAGGCTAGCACTCCTTAAACTTCGAACGTCGCAGCCGTGTCGTGAAGTTGGGGGAAATGCCTATGTCGTCCGTCCAGGAAGTCGAAAAGCACGTCCCAGTTCGTGAGGGGGACTACGGAGAGAGGGTCGCCACCGTCGAACCGGGCGGGGTCGAATACATCGCCCTCAAAGAGAGGCACGGCAAGCCGATCCAGCTGTTCTGGACCTGGCTTTCTCCGAATCTCGAGTTCGCCACCGTCTTCATCGGCGTCATCGCCGTCGCATTCGAAGGCTTGAACCTGTGGCAGGCCGCGACCGCGATCATCATCGGCACCGGCCTCGGGTCGATCTCGCATGCCGTCCTGTCGTCGTGGGGCCCGAAGTTCGGCGTCCCCATGATGGTCGAGAGCCGCGGTGCGTTTGGCTTCCTCGGCAACATCCTCCCCGCGACGCTGAACGGCCTCACCGCATCGTTCGGCTGGTTCATCGTGAACAGCGTCAGCGGCGCCTTTGCCATCCAGGCCCTGTTTCCGAGCTTCAACTTTCCGTTCTGGCTGGCCTTCCTGATCGTCGTCATCGCGCAGGTCGTGATCGCCACCCTCGGCTACAACCTGATCCATGTCTTCGAGCGCGTGGCGCTGCCCTTGCTGGGGACGGTGTTCATCGTCGCCTGCGCCTTCATCTTCCTGAACGGCCACTGGAGCTACAGCCAGGCC
>JBOHUP010000071.1:0-4319 GCA_050734615.1 Candidatus Dormibacteraceae bacterium
CCTGCCTTGTCCCGCCGGTACGACCAGGCGCACCAGCTCGAGATGCGGCTCGGGCCGCGTCGGGGTGCTGACCGCGACCGGCTTGCGACCAGCGCGCATGCGGCCCGGCACCGAAGGGTAACGAGGCAGGTTCAACCCTTCTTTGACAGTCAGCACAGCGGGCAGCGGCACGACATAGACGTCGCGGCCGCCCTCGACTTCCTGCTCGCAACGGACCGAAGCTCCTTCCACGGTGACGCGCTTGAGGCCGGTCACGCACGGCCGCCCCAGCGCCCGGGCGACCCGAGCCCCGACCTGGAAGCCTCCCGAGTCGGCCGACTCGTTGCCCAAGAAGATCACGTCGAATGGACCATGGGCGGCCTCATCGGCGCGAATTGCCTCGCTGAGCACTGTGGCGGTGCCTTCGCCGTCCCACTCCTGGCCGTCGGTCTGCAGGTGGATCGCGCGATCGATCCCGAGCGCCATCGCATCGCGCAACTGCTCGAGCGCCTCCGGTGCGCCCAGCGTGATCACAACCGAGTCGCCGCCGCCCGCCTCGATCAGCCGAACCGCTTCCTCGACGCCGCACTCCTCGTGCGGGCTCATCGTGAAGCCCAGGTGCGTCGTGTCGATGGCGCGCGCGTCCGTCGTGAGCACGATTCGGCCACCGGTGATCGGCACTCTCTTGATGCAGACCGCTATTCGCATCAGGGCGCCGCGCGCAGCGTCCTCATAATCGGATGCGCGTGTTCTCAGGGTCGAACAGCGGCGTTGCGCCCGCCACCGCCACGGTCACGGGGTAGCGCTCGCCCAGGTATTCGACGGCGAGCCCGTTGCCGGCGACCGCTTGCTCGGGCGGCAGGTAGGCCATGAGAATGTGCTTGCCTATCGACGGTCCCGCGCCTGCGCTCGTCACGTAGGAGCCGCGGCCCCGACGATCCACGATCCGCTTGCCGGCGCGCGTGAGGATCGGCTCCCGGCCCAACATGTAGCGCTTCTCGCCCGACTGCGAGCGGTGATCGTCCACCGTGAGCGAGCACAGGATTGCCGCGGCCTGCTCCTCGCGCTGCCGCAGATGCGCCGCCTTGCCGGCGAAGTCCTCTGCCTTGACGCGGGGCGCCTGCATTCCCGCCTCGATGACGTTGTATTCGGTCTCCAGCTCGTTGCCATGTGCCCGGTAGCTCTTCTCCAGCCGGCCCGTGGTGCCGTACACGCCGATCCCGCAGGCCGCGAGGCCAACCGGCCGGCCGGCCTCCCAGAGTGCATCCCACAGCTTCAGGCCTTGCTCCATCGACACGTAGAGCTCCCAGCCCAGGTCTCCCACGTATGAGATGCGGGATGCCAGCACCCGCTGCGTTCCTGCCTCGATGGTGCGGCAGGTTCCGAACTTGAAACCTTCGTTGGAAATATCGTCCGAGGTGATCCCCGCCAGGACCTCGCGGGCGCGCGGTCCCCAAAGCCCGATGGTCGTCATTGAAGTCGTGAGGTCTACCAGCTCAGCCGTGCCGTCCGGTGGCAGGTGATCGGCGAACCACTTCTTGTCGGTCATACCGGAAGCGCCCCCTGTGACGACGCGGAAGCGTTGCTCGTCGAGCCGCATGATCGTGAGGTCCGACTTGAAGCCGCCGTTGTGGCTCAGCACCGGCGTGTAGACCACGCGGCCGGCGGGCACGTTCATCTGTCGCATCGCGACGCATTGCACCGAGGCCAGCGCCCCGGGGCCGACGATGTCGAAGATGGTGAAAGCCGAAAGGTCGAAGATCCCCGCGCGCTCGCGCATCGCCAGGTGCTCGGCGTTGATGATGGCCGACCACCAGCGACACTCCCATTCCGCGGTGCGCCGCGGGACCCGTTCGCTGAACTCGTCGAGCAGGGGCGCGTTGGACTCATACCACTGCGGGCGCTCCCAGCCGGCCGCCTCGAAGAACACCGCACCGAGCTCACGCTCGCGCTCGTGGAACGGGGCCAGCCGGACGTCGCGGTTGGATGCCCACTGCTCGCCCGGGTGGACGATGCCGTAAGTCTTGTTGAAACCCTCGGCCGCCCTTGCGCGCACGTGCGCGCGTGTCTTCTGGTGTTCGTGGAAGCGCGCGATGTCCGACGAGTGGAGGTCGATCTCGGACTCGCCGTGGACCATCCACTCCGCGAGCGCCTTACCCGTCCCCGGACCCTCCTTCACCCAGACCGCCGCCGCCGACCACAGGCCCTTGACATCAGGGGATTCGCCGAGCACCGGCATGCCGTCAGGCGTGAGCGACAGGATTCCGTTGATCGCGTATTTCACCCCCACGGACTCGTCGCCCACGATCTCCGGCATCAGTTCCAGCGCGTGCTGCATCTGCACCTCGAAATCGGGCTGAGTGAACGGAAACTCGGTCGGGGACAGCGCCGCCTGCTCGACCGACGGCAGGTCCTCCGGGTCGTACAGGATCGGACGGTGCGCGTAGGAGCCGATCTCCAGGTCGCCGCCCGCCTGGCGCTCGTACATGTTGGTGTCCATGTCGCGCACGATCGGGTGCTCGATGTCACTCTTCGCACCCTTGAAGCGGGGCACGGGGCCCACGTCGATCATCTGGTGCACCGCCGGAGTCAGCGGAATGTGGGTGCCCGCCATCCGCGCTACGCGCGGGCTCCACACCCCGCAGGTGATGACGACGGTCTCGGTTTCGATATCGCCCTGCGTTGTCCGCACGCGCCGCACATGTCCGTGCTCGACGTCGACGCCGAGGACCTCGGTCTTGGGCGAGACGTGCAGCGCGCCGGCCGCCTGGCCTTTCTCGCGCATGAGCGTTCCGGCGCGCAGTGAGTCCACGACGCCGACTCCGGGTGTGTAGAACCCGCCCAGGATCACCGTCTCATCGAGATAAGGCACGAGCTCCTTCACCTGCTTGGGCGTGACCAGCGACACCGGCTCGATGCCCCACGACTCGGCCGACGCCATCCGCCGGCTCAGCTCCTGCATGCGTTCCTTCGTGCGCGCGACCTCGATGCCGCCCGACTGCGTGAAGACGCCCATCTCCCTGTACTGGCGCACGCTCTCGACGGTGAGGGCGGTCATCTCCTTGGAGTGATCGACGAGGTATATGAAGTTCGATGCATGCCCGGTCGAGCCGCCGGGGTTCGGCAGCGGACCCTTGTCGATCAGCACCACGTCACGCCAGCCAAGCCGGGTGAGGTGATACGCGACGCTGTTGCCGACTATGCCGCACCCGACGACGACTGCACGAGCGTGGCCTGGCAAGGCGCTCATCGCTACTCGGCCACGTATGGAGAGCGGACCTCTTCGGGCAGCTCGTACCAGCGCATGCGGTCCCCGACCTGCGCACGCAGCCTCCACTTCAACGGCTTGGGCTGCCATTCCACGACGGCCCACAGCTCGTCCAGCCGCGATCGCACGAGGTCGCGGTCGACGTCGAGCTCGTCGAGTGTCGCGCGCAGCTTCTCGGCGTTGGTCTGGAGGGTCCGGTACAACCCCCAGTCTTCGGCCGCAAGTCGCGCCACGTACGACGGGTCGACCGCGTCGTCGTTCCTTGCCTCGACCGGATGATCGAGCAGCAGGGCGGTCAGGTCGACCAGGTCCTTGCGATTGACCTCGTAGATCTGGAGCTTGCTGAGCAGCAGGTCCGAGGGGCTGGCACAAGGTCCCTGGTGGTCGAGCCGCCCTCTCAGGTCGATCACGTGCGACATGCGCATCACATCGATGAACACATCGACCTGCCGGCCGTGTGCCGCGTCGTAGAAATACAGCCTGCGGTCTCCCTGCATGAGGTTGAAGCGTTCGTTGGCCTCATAGCCCAGCGACGGAAAGAACCCCAGGGCACGTTTGCGGTCGCGGCTCGGCATCGCATAGTCGAGATCGCCGTACTTGCGTCGCAGGGGCGGCCGAGTCGCGCTCGGCGAGTGCATGTGGATGCCCGCGCCGCCGAGCAGCTTGACGCCGAGCCTTTGCGATTCAGCTGCTTCGGCGACCCGTCCGGCTTCCGCGATGGTGTCTTCTAACGGTCCGCTCGTCACTCCGCCTCGATCTCGATCACGATGGTCTTGAGGTCCGTCATCTGCTCCAGCGCGAATCGACCGCCGACGCGGCCGATCCCGCTCTTCTTGCCCGAGCGGCCTCCGAAAGGCAGGTGCGCCTCCCAGTAGTTGGTGGACTCGTTGATGTTCACCCATCCCGCGTGCACGGAGTCGGCGAACCGCAGTCCGGCCGCGAGGTCCGCCGTGTAGATCGCGGCCAGCAGCCCGTAGCCGGAGGCGTTGGTCAGCTCCACGGCATGCTCCAGGGAGTCGATCGCCACCACCGGCGCAACCGGTCCGAACGTCTCCTCCTGGGCCACGCGGGC
>JBOHUP010000072.1:0-2297 GCA_050734615.1 Candidatus Dormibacteraceae bacterium
GCCGAGTACAGATCGCAGGGCTGCGATGGCCTCGTCGCCGTCGGCGGCGGGAGCTCGATCGATACGGCCAAGGGCATCGGCGTGGTCGCCGTGCACGACGGCAGCATCGTCGACTACGAGTGGGGCAACAGCCCGATCCGCTCGCGAATCCCGCCGCTGATCGCCGTGCCGACCACGGCGGGCACCGGAAGCGAGGTCACCCTGTGGGCCGTCATCACCGATCCGAAGCGCAAGCTCAAGTTCAACGTCGGCGGCACGCCCGACATCGCGTCATGGGTCGCGTTGATCGACCCGGAGCTGACCGTCAAGCTCCCCGCGGGGGTCACCGCCGGAACCGGCATGGACGCGCTGGCGCACGCCGTCGAGTGCTACACGATGTCCTACCACCAGCCGTTCACCGACGCGGTGGCGCTGCTGGCGATGGAGTACGTCGCCCGCTATCTGCGAGCGGCGTTCTCACAAGCACAGAACCTGGAGGCCCGCTACCACATGAGCGCGGCCGCCATGCTCGCCGGCCTCGCGTACGGAACCGATTCCGCGGGCGCGGCGCACGCCATGAGCCAGACCGCGGGCGGCGTGCACGACGCGCCGCACGGCGCTCTCACCGCGCGGCTGCTCGGCCCGGTGATGGAGTACAACCACGCAGGCGAGCCCGAGCGCTTCGCGCGCATGGCGCAGGCCTTCGGGCTGGACACCAGGGGCGTCTCCACGTGGCGCGCCGCGGAGATGGCCGTCGAGTACGTCCATGAGCTGACCGTCGACGTCGAGATCCCGAGCCTGCAGGAGCTGGGTTTCAGCGAGAAAGAGATCCCGATGCTCGCCGACAAGGCGTTCGCCGACCCGCAGACGGTCGGCAACCCGCGCGACGTCGACGCCGCCAACTACCGGCGCATCTACAAGCAGGCTTTCGACCTGGGTCGCCACCGGGTCGCGCCGTCAAACGGAGCAAGCCAATGACCATCGATGTCGCAAAGTCGGTCAAGAAGATGTTCGTCGACGGCAAGTGGGTGGGGTCGGAGAGCGGGGAGCTCTTCGACGCCGACAGCCCCGCCACCGGCGAAGTCATCGCCCAGGTCCCCAAAGGCACCCGCGCCGATGCTTCGCGTGCCGTCGAAGCGGCACACAAGGCGCGCGCGGCGATGGCGGGGCTGAAAGGGTTCGAGCGCTCCAGGCGCCTCCATCGCGTGGCCGATGCGATCGCGAAGCGCCGCGAGGAGCTCGGTCACCTGCTCACGCTCGACCAGGGCAAGCCGCTCATCTCGGAAGCACTAGGCGAGGTCGACGAAGCCGCCGAGTATTTCCGCATCGCGGCCGAGGATCTGAAGCGGCTCGAGGGACGCGTGCTGCCGTCGGCAAGCCCGAGCAAGCTCGTCCTGGCCCGACACTATCCGCGCGGCGTCTACGGCGTGATCACACCGTGGAACTGGCCCCTCACCATGGCCGCCGAGCTGATCGCGCCGGCTCTTGCGGCGGGCAACGCGGTGGTCTGGACACCTGCACCTTCGACCAGCGTCATCTCGATCGCCCTGATGGAGTGCATCGCCGAAGGGGATTTCCCGCCCGGCACGATGAACCTGGTCACCGGTCCCGGCGCCGAGGTGGGCGACGAGGTCGCTGGGCATGCGCTGGTGGACGGCGTCGGTTTCGTGGGCTCGACGGTGACCGGCGCGTCGGTGGCGCGTCGCGCGGCCGGCAAGCACGTGATGCTGGAGCTCGGCGGCAACGGACCGATGATCGTGTTCGCCGACGCCGACCTCGGCCGCGCGGTGGAAGGCGCCATCGTCGGTTGCTACCTGTGCGCTGGGCAGAGCTGCACCGCCGGGGAGCGGATCCTGGTCCAGGAGCCGGTGCGCGACGAATTCGTCGCCCGTCTCGCCGACGCGGCGCGGGCTCTGCGGCTGGGCGACCCTTTCGATCCCCAGACCACCTTAGGACCGTTGAACAACGAGGGCGTGGCGGCCAAGATGGACCAGCACATCGCCGACGCCGTGAGCCGTGGCGCCAGGCTCGTCCTGGGCGGCGAGCGGGCGAACGGATTCCCGACCCGCCTTTACTACCACGCCACCATCCTCGACGGCGTCGAGCCGGACATGCGCGTGAGCCGGGAAGAGACCTTCGGACCCATCGCTCCGATCATCAAGTTCCGTGACGAGGAGCAGGCGCTGGCCATCGCCAACGACTCGCCATACGGCCTGCTCGGCGCGGTCTACACGAAGGACCTGTCACGCGCGCTCCGGGTCGCCGACGCGCTGGAGACGGGCTGGGTGAACATCAACGAGTCCACCAACTACTGGGAG
>JBOHUP010000073.1:0-5677 GCA_050734615.1 Candidatus Dormibacteraceae bacterium
GTTCATGTCTGCGACCGACTCGATGTGGCGCAGCGGTTTAAGAACCAGCCACCCGGCCATGGGCAGCGGCGGGATGATGTGTTCGAGCCTCCAGTGCTCGTCCTGGTGGATCACGCCGCCAGGTGCCGGCAATTCTCCCCGGTTGGCCCGGCAGGTGCCGCAGGTCGCCAGATCGGCGGTCATGCGCGGTTAGAGCGGCGTTCCGCGGAAGTGACCAACTTTTGTGGTTTCAAGGCCGGATCGGTTCGAAGCGGGCGGTGAAATGGCGCAGCGTCGGCGCCTGCTCGATGATTCGGTAGCCCGGTAGGCTCGCGGATCGGCCGGCAACCTCGGCGCACACCTCGATAACGTAGTCGATGTGGCTTTGTGTATAGGTTCGGCGCGGGATCGCCAGCCGGACCAGGTCCAGCGCCGCCGGCTGCTCGGTGCCGTCCGGGTGAAGCCCGAACATCACCGTCCCGATCTCGCAGCCTCGTACACCACCGGCTTCGTATAGAGCCACGGCCAGCGCCTGGCCGGGGTATTGGAGGGGCGGAATACGCGGCAGTAGAGCGCGGGCGTCGATGTAAACGGCATGACCGCCGGCCGGCTGGACGATCGGGATGCCAGTGCGGGTCAAAGCCTCACCCAGGTATGCGGTCGACCGGATGCGGTACTCCAGGTAATCGTGCTGCACCACCTCTCGCAACCCCTGCGCGATCGCCTCCAGGTCGCGGCCGGCAAGACCGCCGTAGGTCGGGAAGCCTTCAGTGAGGATCAACAGGTTGCGACAGCGCCCCGCCCAATCGTCATCGTTCATGGCCAGCCAGCCGCCGATGTTGGCCAGCCCGTCCTTCTTCGCGCTCATCGTCATGCCATCGGCCAGCGAGGCGATCTCCCGCACTATGTCTCGCACTTTTCGGCGCTGCTGGCCGGCCTCACGTTCCCTGATGAACCATGCGTTCTCCGCAAACCGACATGCGTCCAGGAACAGGGGAACGCCGTGACGCAAGCACACCTCGCGCACCGAACGGAGGTTGGCCAGTGAAACCGGCTGCCCACCGCCTGAGTTGTTGGTGATGGTCACGAAGACGACGGGGATGTCGGCTTTGTGTGCTCGAAGCAACGCTTCGAGACGGCCCACATCCATGTTGCCTTTGAACGGGAACAGCGCAGCAGGGTCCCTCCCTTCTTCGCACAGGAGGTCCCTTGCCTCCGCGCCTGTGAACTCAACGTTGGCGCGGGTGGTGTCAAAGTGCGTGTTGTTCGGGACGATCTTGCCCGGGCCGGCAATCGCTGTGAACAGAATCTTCTCGGCCGCGCGGCCCTGGTGCGTCTGGATCACGTGCTTGAACGGGAAGAGTTCCTGCACGCTCTCGAGAAAGCGGTAGTACGATGGCGAGCCGGCATAGCTTTCGTCTCCGCGCTGCACGCCCGCCCACTGGTCGCGCGACATTGCACCGGTGCCGGAATCGGGTGAGCAAGTCGATGATCACGTCATCGGAGTGGACGGCGAACAGGTTGTAACCGGCATCGCGGATCGCAGTCGACCGCTGCCGTGGCGTCGTCATCCGAAGCGGTTCCACCGAGTGGATACGGAACGGCTCGATGATCGTGCGGAATGCCATGCGCCGGCCTGCGCCTTCCTATGCGACCGCGCGGCCGAACGCTCGAGCGCCGATCACGATCGCCACCATCGACAGCGCCAGCATGACCACGACGCCTTTGGCCACGCTGGGGTCGCTCAGGTGCCCGATGAACACCGCGCGTGCGGCGTCAACCGCATACGAAAGCGGATTGGCCGCCGCGATGTTGCGCAGCCATTGCGGTGCGAACCCGAGCGGCAGCAGCACGCCGGAGAGGAGCAGGATCGGCAATGCGGCGGTGAACACGATCGGCGCGTAGCTGTTCTCGTTCCGGACCCATAGCGCGACCGCATACGCGACCGATGCGGTCAACAGCCCGATCAAAGCGATCAAAGCCAGCACGATGACGACCCCGAGCGGATTGATGCTGAGTCCGAAGGGCAGTGACAGCAGAATGAGGATCAGCGACTGGACCAGGATCGAGAGCATGTCGCGCAGAGCTCGGCCCAGCAACAGGGCGATGCGGCTCACCGGGGTCACCCGAAGCCGTTCGATCACCCCCATCCGCAGCTCAGAGATCAGGCTGAAGCCGACGCCTGCCGCGCCGAACATGCCGAGCTGCACGAGCAGCCCCGGCACGAAGACGTTGTACGCGCCACCGGCCGGGAAACCCCGGACGCTGGAAAGAGGCTTGAGCAGCGGCGCGAAGAGCACGAGATATAGGACCGGCTGCAAGACGCCGATCGCGACCCACGCCGGGTTGCGAATGAATAGACCGAAGTAGCGCCCGAAGACCAGCCAGGTGTCGCGCGCGAGCTTCATGCCGCCGGCTCCCGCAGCGATCGACCCGTCTGGCGGAGAAACACGTCGTCGAGGCTGGGCCGGTGGAGGCCGATGGTCGTGAGCTGCATGCCCGCGCCGTCCAGAAGGCGGAGGATGGCAGGCATCGCGACCTCGCCGCGGTCCACATATAGAAGGACGGAGCCTTCTTCCAGACGAGACTCGCGAACGAAGTCCTGGTCCTTCAAGAGATCGAGCGCCTGCTTCTGATCTCCGGCCACGCTCATCGTGACCACGTCGCCGGCCACCGCGCGCTTGAGTGACTCCGGCGTGCCTTCGGCGACGATCTTGCCGTAATCGATGATCGCGATGCGATCACACAGTGCGTCCGCCTCATCGAGGTAATGGGTGGTGAGAAACACGGTCGTGCCCCGCTCGTGCATGCGGCGCACCTCGTCCCACACTCGAGCCCGGCTTTGCGGATCGAGCCCGGTCGTCGGCTCGTCGAGGAAGAGGAGCTGCGGGTTGTGAACGAGGCCGAGGCCGATGTCGAGGCGGCGTTTCTGTCCGCCCGAGTAGGTGCTGCCCGCCCGATCGGCGCACACCTCGAGCTCGAGCATCAAGATCAGCTCGGCGGCGCGCTGGCGCGCCGCGGCGCTGGACATCCCGTAAAGGCGCCCCTGGAAAACCAGCTCGCGCCGGCCGGTGATCTCCCGGTCGGCTCCCCCCGCCTGCCCAACGTATCCGATTCGGTTGCGGATATCCGCTGATTGCATCAGAAGGTCGTAGCCCGCCACCCTGGCCGTTCCACCGCTCGGCGGCATCAGGGTCGTGAGCATGCGCAGCGTCGTTGTCTTGCCGGCTCCATTGGGTCCGAGAAAGCCGAAGATCTCACCCGGTTCAACCGTGAGATCGACCCCGGCGACGGCCTCCACGACGCGGGCTCGCGACTTGAACACGCGGCGAAGGCCGCGCGTTTCGATCATCGCCGCAGAGGTCGACTCAGCCACGGCCTAGATTGTGTTGGAAACGGCGACCGCGCTGCGTGTCAGGTGGTCCCAGAACTCCTCCTGGGCGGGCCCGCCCTTGGCATGGCGTCGAACCGCGCTGATCGGCCTGAAGATCGAGGGCATCGGCAAGGCCATCAAAGTTCCCGCCGCCAGGTCCTCCCGCACGGCCAGCCTTGGGAGTGCCGCGAAGCCCAGCCCCGCGATGACCGCGGCCCGCACGTACTCGGGATGGCCCAGGTTCAGCGTGTCTACGCGCTCGTAAGCGTCGCCGAGCAGCTCGCGCACCCTGTGCTCCGCCGACCAGGTCGGCCCGCGTCTCAGATAACGATGCTCAGCCAGCTGGGCCGGCGTCACGGTTTCCCGAGATGAGAGTGGATGGTCACGGTGGGCGACCAGGATGAGCTCGTCCTGGGCGAGGACCACCGCGAGCAGCCCCGGATCGGGCGGGCCTTCGATCAATGCGCAGTCGAGCGTCCCGGTCGCTACAAGATGGTTGATGTCGGAGGTAGGTCCGATTTCGACGTCGAGCTTGATCCCGACGTGGTCACGAGAAAAGCCGGCGAGCCGATCTGGGAGGTAGTAGCTGGCGCAGGTCGGGCTTGCGCCAAGATGAAGCGAACCGGCCCGGAGATTCTTCATCGATTCGGCGGTGTCCTCCAGGACTTGGACAGCGCGAAGGGCAGCTCGGCACGCGACGGCTATCTCTCGCCCGGCATCTGTCAGGCGGACGCGGCGGCCGTATCGCTCGAGCAGCTGCAACCCGACGGCCTGCTCCAGGTGGCGGACCTGCTGAGTGACGGCACCCTGGGTCAGGAAGAGCCCCGCAGCCGCCTGCGAGATGTGCTCACTCTCGGCCACCGCGACAAACGATCGAAGCTGCTCGAGGGTGAAGGCCGGCTTGCTCACCCAAACATATTAGTCGGGCTTATCAAGTTCATTACAAAGACTTGAAACGTTATTCTTAATAAAAGCTGAAGTCGAGCGTTGAGCAATATACCGTTCATCACGCTCGCAGTGCGAGAAAGGAGGACAAGCCCAATGAAAAGCCCAGTAGCACGCGCTCAGCGCGGCCAAGGGATGGTCGAGTACGCGCTGATCCTGGTTCTCGTTTCAATTGTCGTCATCGTGATCCTTTTAACCATGGGGAACCAGATCCAGAACGTCTTCTCGAACGTCGTCGCCGCACTCGGCTAGCTCGATTCGACAGGAGGGCCGGGCCGCGCCCGACCCTCCCTCTAGGCGCACCGCCGCCTGCGATCCGCCGGTTCATCCGCCGATCGCCAAGCTCCTCGTCCGACCGATTCTGTCGCCCGTGTGAGCCCTGGGGCTGACCGAAATCGCCGGGCGGACGCGGTCAGCCGTGGCGATTTGGTGGCCGGCTGGACGCATTTGCCGCACCCGGACAAAGGTCTCCCGCGCACGGGGTAAAGTTCCATTGCATGGCGGTGGGGGCCCAGCCCGATCCCGAACAGCCGTCCGTCCTGACGTCTGTTGCCTCGCGGTTCATCAACCGCGAGCTGTCCCGGCTGGCGTTTGACGAACGGGTGTTCGCCATGGCGGAGGATCCCAACCTGCCCCTTCTCGAGAGGGTGCGCTTCCTGGCCATCTTCAGCCAGAACCTTGACGACTTCTTCCAGGTCCGGGTCGCCGGACTGAAAGAGCAGGTCCTGGCCGCTGTGGCCGTGGCCTCGCCGGACGGCATGTCGCCGCTGGATCAGCTGAAAGCGATCCGCGCCCGAGTGGAAGACCTGGTCGACCGGCAGGAGAGCCTGTTCACCCGCGAGATCGTGCCCGTGCTGGCGGACGCCGGCATCGCCATCGTCCGAGGGGACGAAGTCAGCAAGAAGGAGCTGAGCCAGCTCCACACGATGTTTCGTCAGCAGATCTTCCCCGTGCTGACCCCGCTGGCGGTCGATCCGGGACATCCGTTCCCTTATATCTCCCACCTGTCGCTGAACCTGGCGGTCATGGTGAGAGACCCGCAGCGGCGCCAGCAGCGCTTCGCCCGCGTGAAGGTGCCGCCGGTACTGCCGAGGTTCATCCCTCTTGTCGAAGCTGAGCGGTATGTGCCGCTGGAAGACGTGATCGCGCTGCACCTGTCGGCCTTGTTCCCCGGCATGGAGATCGTCGCGCACCATCCGTTTCGGGTCACGCGCGACGGCGATCTCGACGACATCGACAGCGACGCCGAGGACCTGCTCGCGGCGATCCAGACGGAGCTGCGGCGCAGGCGCCGCCATGCCCGCGTGGTCCGTCTGGAGGTCGATCCGGGCATGTCGCCGGAGGTCCTGGAGCTCCTCACGCGTGAGCTCGAGCTGCAAC
>JBOHUP010000074.1:0-5895 GCA_050734615.1 Candidatus Dormibacteraceae bacterium
GTCGATGGAGGCGCTGGCGCTCGAGATGTCGTCGCCGGTCAGGTTGACGAACGCCGGCTTGTATCCCGGCTCGGGGCCATTGGTGACCTTGCTGTCGGCGACCCATTTCGTGTACACGAGCTTGGACACCGCGCCGATGGTCTTCTGCGCCTGGTCGGCGGTCACTCCCGCCAGGTCGACCGTGATCCGGTCGCAGTTGCTGCCGGCGCCGCGGATCTCGGGCTCGCTCACTCCGAGCGCGTTGACACGCTTGTTGAACACCTGGATCGTCCGCTGCTGAACGTCACACCGGTTTTGCCCAGCCGGGAAGTTCGTCAGCAGGTAGTCGATGTGGGTGCCACCCGCCAGGTCGAGACCGCGGTGGATGTACAGCTGCCAGCCGCCGAAGTTGGGCGGCAGGCCGGCCACGTTGCCGGTCAGAGGGTCCTTGTTGACGATCCGGTAGATGTAGCCGGCGCCGTCCACGAATAGCGAGAACGCCAGAATCCCGATGATCAGAAGCCGGACGGGCCAGCTCAAGACTAACTGCACGGCCGATCAGTCTACGTTCCGGCTGGCTATCGCTGCCAGAACAACAGGTTGAGAACAAGGGTGAGGACCAAAGACAGGATGATGCTCGCGGCGATCGGCACGTAAAGGGTGACGCCCCCGCGGCGGAAGACGAAATCACCCGGTAGGTGCAGCCGGCCGAAGAGCATGAGCGCCGCGCCGGCGAACACGAGCAGGACGCCGAAGACGAGCACGGTCCGCCCCATGTCGGCCATACGGTTCCTACAGTAGGCGCGTCTGCTGAGGTCCGGGATCCGGCGGCGTGAGACCGAGGTGGCGGTAGGCCAGCTCGGTCGCGATCCGGCCGCGCGCCGTCCGGGCGAGAAATCCGACCTGGATCAGATACGGCTCGTGGACGTCCTCGATCGTCTCCGGTTCCTCCGACAGCGAGGTGGCGATCGTGTCGAGCCCGACCGGGCCGCCTTTGAACTTCAGAATCACTGTCTGCAGGAGCTGGCGGTCGAGGGGCTCGAGGCCGAGCTCGTCGATCTCGAGCATCGCCAGCGCCTGCTTCGTGGTGTCGACGGTGGCGCGACCGTCGCCGCGTACCTGGGCGAAGTCCCGCACGCGGCGAAGCAGCCGGTTGGCGATGCGCGGCGTCCCTCGAGCCCGGCGCGCAATCTCCTTGACCGAGTCGTCGTGGATTTCGATGTCCAGGATCCGCGCCGACCGGCTGACGATTGATTCCAGTTCGGTCTTGGTGTAGAAGTCCAGCCGGTAAACCGCGCCGAAACGATCACGCAGCGGCCCGCTGAGCAGCCCCTGCCGCGTGGTGGCGCCGACGCACGTGAAATGAGGCAGCGGCAGCGTGGCCGCACTCGCCCCCACCCCCTTCCCGAGGACGGCGTCGAACCGGAAATCCTCCAGAGCCGGATACAGCGACTCCTCGACGATGCTGTTCAGCCGGTGGATCTCGTCGATGAAGAAGACGTCGCGCGTGGTGAGGTTGAGGAGGATCGAGCCAAGCGCGCCCTGATGGTCGATCGCCGGTCCTGAGCTCACCTTGATGGCGACGCCGAGCTCGTTGGCGATGATGTGCGCCAGCGTGGTCTTGCCCAGGCCTGGCGGGCCGCAGAGCAGCACGTGCTCGACCGGCTCCCCACGCCGGCGCGCCGCCTCGAGCAGGATGCTGAGGTTCTCTCTGACCTGCTCCTGGCCGATGTACTCGGCGAGCATTCGCGGCCGCAGCGTGAGGTCGAACTGGTCGTCGTCGACGCGCGCGTCGAGAACCGGTTCGCCGCTCACTTGCGTCCCAACGCTCGCAAGGCTACGGCGAGCGCCTCCTGGGTCGAAGGCGTCGACTTCCAGTCGACCGCTTCGATTCCGGTGCGCGCCTCCTGCGACGAGAAGCCGAGGTTCCGCAGCGCCGCCTCGACTGCTTTCGGGACCGCACCGTCACCCGCTACGGCCGCCGCGCGCGGCACGGCCTCCAGGGCTGCGACGGCGTCCAGCCGCGGTTTGAGCTCGATGATGACCTTGGCCGCGGTTCTCGGCCCGACGCCGCTGGCGCGCCGGATCGGCGCCGGATCCTCGCTGACGATCGCCCGCTTCAGGACCTCGAGGCTGGCGGCGCTCAGGATGTTCAGCCCGACCTTTGGCCCGACGCCGTCGACCTGGATCAGCATTTCGAAAAGATCAAGCTCGTCGACCGAGGCGAACCCGAACAAGGCGAGCTGGTCCTCGCGGACCTGGGTGTGAATATGGAGGTCTGCGTCGCCGCCTGGCGGCGGGAGTTGCTGCCGCGTGCCGGCGGCCACGTTGACCAGGTAACCGACTCCGCCTACGTCAACCACGACGAAGTCGGCACCCGCCCGCAGCACTTTGCCGCTGAGGTGGGCGATCACTCAAAGCCCGCCCTGCGCGCGGCGGGTGTCGAGGTAGCAGCTCGAGTGAAGCGCCGGCTGCGCGCATGACACAGCGCGATAGCGATCGCGTCGCGCGCATGATCGTCGAGACGGCCCTCCGGCATCTTGACCTGGGCCGCGAGCATACGGGCGATTTGAGTTTTGTCAGCATTGCCGTACCCGGTGAGGATGACTTTGACCTGGCTCGGCTTGTACTGGAACACCGGGATCCCGCATTCTTCGAGCACCGTCAGGATTGCGCCGCGCGCCTGAGCTACTCCGACGGCGCTGGTCGCGTTGCGGCCCATGAACAGCTCCTCGATCGACGCCTCCGCCGGTGGACTGTCCGCGAGCAGCGCGCGCAGGTGGGTGGTGATGGTGAGGAGCCGTGCCCCATCACGCCCCGGAATCGTGACCACCGTGCTGCACGCGAGAACCAGGTTGGGCTCCGACAGCAGCGCGAATCCGGTGCCGGCCAGGCCTGGATCGATGCCGAGGATCAGTCCGTTGTCGCGGCCCGGCATGTGTCCATCAAGGCTCTACACCTGTGCTGAGACGCGTTCAAGGACTTCAGTTGGGATGTCAAAGTTGGCGTAGACCTGCTGGACGTCGTCGTCCTCTTCCATTGATTCCATCAGCCTCAGCACCGCAGCGGCCTTATCCTCACCGACCGCGACTGTCTGCTTGGGCTGCATCGTGATCTCCGCGTTCTCCACTGTCACGCCGAGCGCCTCCACTGCGTTCTTGACCTTTTCGAATGCGTTCGGCGGAGTCGAAATTTCAATCGACCTGCCATCGACCTGGATATCGTCTGCGCCGGCTTCGATGGCGGCGAGCCCGACCTCTTCCGGGTCCAGCTTCCCGGCATTGGCGCTGATTGCCCCCTTGCGCTCGAACATCCAGCCCACGGAGTTGGACTCGCCGAGGTTGCCGCCCAGCTTGGCAAACCGATGGCGTATCGATGCGCTGGTGCGGTTGCGGTTGTCCGTGAAGGCATCGACCATGACCGCCACGCCGGCGGGTCCGTACCCCTCGTAGCGGATCTCTTCCAGCTTCTCACCCGCCAATTCGCCCGTGCCACGCTTGATCGCGTTCTGGATCCGGTCGGTCGGCATGTTGATCTCACGCGCTTTCTGCACAGCCAGGCGCAGCCGGAAGTTGCCGTCCGTGTTGCCGCCGCCTTCCTTGGCGGCGATGGTGATCTCACGGCTGGCTCGGGTGAACGCCTGTCCACGCTTGGCGTCGACGATCGCTTTCTTGTGCTTGATGCCCGCCCATTTCGAATGACCTGACATCTATGCCACCGCTCCGAACATGCTTTCGATCATCTTAATTCACTTCAAACGAATAAAGCGGCGCCGGGCGGCGAGCACATCGCCCGGTGTCGCCTGCGCATTCTCGTCGACCTTCTCACCGTTCTTGCGGACGCCCCCCTGCTGGGCCAGCCGCCTCGCCTCGTTCCGGCTCTTGGCCAGACCGATCGCGACGAGGAGACTTACCACATCGGTCGGTCCGCTCATCACATGCTCCTCAATCTGGTCGGGCTCTTCCTTCCTCACAAATTGCTTCACGAAGGCTTCTTCCGCGCGCTGCGCCGGTGCCTCGCCGTGGAGTCGACTCACGAGCTGCCGGGCCAACGCGGCCTTCGCATCTCGCGGCTTCATCGCGAGCACCTCCGCCTGCCGCCTCGCGTCGAGGCCGGAGATGAGGCGCAGGTATTTCTCGGTCAGTTGGTCTGGAATCGACATCGTTTTGCCGTAGATCTGCTCGGGCGGTTCGGTGATTCCGATGTAGTTGCCCAGTGACTTCGACATCTTCTGCTCGCCGTCGGTGCCCTCGAGCAGAGGGAAGACTGCGACGTCCTGCGGCTCCTGCCCGTACGCCTTCTGAATGTCCCGGCCGAACAGGAGATTGAAGAGCTGGTCGGTGCCGCCGATCTCCACGTCGGCACTCACCGCCACCGAGTCGTAGGCCTGGCTGAACGGATACAGGATCTCGTGCGCGCCTATCGAGGTCCCGGATTTCAAGCGATCGGCAAAATCCTCACGCTGCAACACCTGCTGAAGCGTCGCCTTGGCGGTGAGCCGAAGGATGTCCGCGGCAGTCATCGTGCCAAGCCATTCCGAGTTATGACGCACCTCGATCGTGTTCCGCTCGAGTACCAGGTCGATCTGCTCGAAATATGTCTCGGCATTGGCCGCGACCTGCTGTGGCGTGAGCATCGGTCGCGTTTCGGAACGTCCACTGGGGTCGCCGATCAACGCGGTGTAGTCACCGATGATCACAACCACCGTGTGCCCGTCATCGACGAAGTCGCGGAGCACGTCCAGCAGAACGAGATGACCGACATGGAGGTCAGGCGCCGTGGGATCCAGGCCGAGCTTCACGCGGAGCTTGTCCCCCCGCTCGAGGCGCGAGCGCAGATGATCCGTCACATGGATCTCCACCGCCCGTTCGCTCAGGCGGTGGAAGAGCCGGCCGCTCACCGCATCAGGGGTTGACCGGGCCGGGACCGAAGTAGATCTGCGGATCGGTGGGCAGCACCGGCTGGAACAAGCCCACGATCGGACCGCCCACCTTGCGGACGACGCTCACTGCGAACGCCGATCCGTTGATCGAATCGCGCAAATGCTGCTGCATCTGGTCGAGCTGAGGCCCACCGAACGGGTTGGCGGCCGCGATGAGCTCGTACACCACGATCACGGAGACCAGGACGCCTGTGATCACGCCGAATACGGCGCCCAGGGTGCGGTTGAGGACGAGCGCAGGGATCTGGATCTGGCTGTGCGCGAGCTGGGTGGCCACCTCGACGATCAGCAGCACGGCGACGATGATGCCGAAGAAGCCGTAGATGCGGGCGTCCGCGGTCTCGAAGTTGGATGACTGCTGCAGGATTCCGCTTGCCTGCTGTCCCATGTTCGAGGCCGCCCAGCACGCGACGTACAGCGCCACGAGCCCGATCACACGGCGGACGACACCCGTGAAATAGCCGCCGATGCCATAAACGACGATCGTGACGATCGGCAGCAGATCGATCCAGGTCATTCAGGGCTCTCCGCAAACTTCACGATCCGAGAGCCGGAAACTTGCGCTTCGATCACTCTCGGAACCTCGCTCGATGCCTCTTCTCGAGCCCAATCCGCATCTCCGACATCACCTTGTCCACTTCAGCGTCCGTCAGGGTGCGCTCGGGGCTGCGGAAAGTCAAGGTGAACGCGATGCTCTTGTGGCCATCTGGAACCGGTGCTCCGTGGTATTCGTCGAATGCACGCACGAGCTCGAGAAGGCCGCCGCCGAGCTCCTTGATCGACCCCAGGATGACCGCCGCCGCGACATGCTCCTCGACCACGACGGCCAGGTCACGCTCTACCGCGGGGAATCTCGGCAAAGGCTGAGCGCGGGCAACGCTCGAAGCGGCCAGCACCGACTCAATGTCGATCTCAAACGCGACCAGCCGGCCGTCCAGCTTGCTCAGCGCGACGACCGTCGGATGCAGCTCGCC
>JBOHUP010000075.1:0-3487 GCA_050734615.1 Candidatus Dormibacteraceae bacterium
CACCAGATGGGCATCCAGAGCAAGCTCGATCCTGGGCTTTCGACCGCGATCGGCGGCAGTGACGTCACCCTTTTCGAGCACGTCCAGGGCTATCAGACGTTCGCCAACCAGGGCCGCCGGGTGGACCTTAGCGTGATCCGCGAGGTCGATGACGCCAGCGGGCACGCCATCTACAAGCACGGCGACCCGAATTCGACGGCCGTCCTCACGCCGGCCGAAGCGTTCCTGATGAACGACGTCCTCAAGAACTACCAGAACCAGTGGCATTTCGGTTGGAACCGCCAGATGGCGAGCAAGACCGGTACCAGCGACAATGGAAGCGGCGGGATCCCCGACTCCTGGATCATGGCGTACAACCCCGACATCGTCGTCGGGGTATGGGTCGGCAACACGGCTCCCAACGGTGGCGGCGGGCTCATCGGCGCTTACGGCGAGAACGTGGGGCTCACGACGATGAAGCGTTTCGTCAACGCCTTGCCGTCCAGCATGCGCGATTGGTACTCGCGACCGGCGGGAGTGGTCCAGGGCTGCGGCTCGGACACCCAGGATCCCTTCCTCGAGGGCGGCTGCACCGCCTCGCCCAAGCCGTCTTCCTCGCCGAGCTCATCCGCGAGCCCGACGGTGAGCCCCAGCGCTTCGCCGACCGACAGCTCCCCGTCTCCAAGCCCATCGGCAGGTCCGTCGCCTTCGCCGGCGCCCTCACCGGCGCCTTCACCGGTACCTTCACCTGCTCCCTCCGCGCCTCCCCCTCAGCCGTCGCCGACCCCCGCGGCGGCGCCCAGCTCACCATTACCGACCCCGTCATAGGCTTTTGCGATGAGTGACAGCCCGTTTCAGGAGAGCGTAGAGAGGCGGCGGCCCGGCACCTCGATGCGGGGCTATGTGATGCGCACCCTGCCGCACAGCTCGGCGATCCTGGTCAGCAACCGTGCGCCGCACGAGCCACGGCCGGAGGGGGGCTTCAGTCGCGGGGCCGGCGGAGTGATCACGGCCCTGCTCACCTTGGCCGAGGTCACAGCCGCCGAATGGGTGGCGTGCGCGCGGACGGATGCCGAAAGGTCGATGGTCGCCGAGCGCGGGATCACCTGGAACGCGCCGCTCATCCGGAGCGAGGCGCGGGTCCATTACGTGACGCCGACCCCCGAGCAATACGACCAGTACTACTCGGTCATTTCGAATCCTGTGCTGTGGTTCATCCAGCACTACCTCTGGGACCTCGCCCAGCAGCCCATCATCAACGGCCGAATCCACAGGGCTTGGACGAACGGTTACGTCGAGGTCAACCAACAGGTCGCACGACGGGTCGTCGAGGTGGGCAGAGGATTGCCTAATCGGCCTCTCGTGCTAGTCCACGACTACCAGCTATACCTGGTGCCGAAGCTCGTGCGCGATCAGCTCCCGGGCGCCGTAATCCAGCACTTCCTGCACATCCCGTGGCCGACGCCCCAGTACTGGAAGGTCCTTCCTCGAGAGATGCGCGACGCGATTCTCCATGGGTTGCTCGGCTGCGACATCGTCGGTTTTCAGTCGAGCCTGGACGTTCGCAACTTCCTGATGACCTGCGAGGAGAACGCCGGGCTTGCGGTGGATGAGCGGGAACGTGCGGTGCTGATCGATGGGCGGATCGTCTACGCCCGCCACTATCCGATCTCGATCGACGTCGCGTCGACCACGCGGCTCGCGTTCTCCCACGGTGTCATGGTCGAGGAGCGCAAGCTTCGCGACTGGCGGCCTCAGCACCTCATCGTTCGAATCGACAGGACGGATCCTTCGAAGAACATCGTCCGTGGCTTTCTTGCTTACGAGAAGCTGCTCGCCCATCATCCCGAGCTGAAGGGCAAGGTCCAGTTCTGGGCGTTCCTGCAGCCGTCGCGCCAAGACGTCGCGGCCTACCGAAACTACGTGCGCCGCGTCAGACAGGTCGTGCAGCGCATCAACGCCCAGTACGGCGGCCAGGGCTGGCATCCCGTGCGGCTCGAGTTCGGCGAGAACGTGCGCAAGGCGATGGCCGCGCTCCGGAACTTCGACGTCCTGCTGGTGAACCCGGTCTACGACGGCCTGAACCTCGTCGTCAAGGAGGGCGCGCTCGTCAACCGTTCGGACGGGGTGATCGTCCTGTCAGAGAATGCGGGCGCTCACGAAGAGCTGCACCAGCACGTGCTCTCGATCAATCCATTCGACATCGAGGCGACCGCGAGCGCCATGCACCAGGGCATCGTGATGAGCGTCGAGGAGAGGCGACGGATGAACGAGGCGGTGCGCGAAGTCGTGCGGTCCAACGACATCGCCCGCTGGATCACGCGCCAGACGCAGGACATCCGAGACCTGGCGGCGATCCCCGGACTGCGCGCGGGTTAGCAAAAAAGACACGGGGTGGCCCGACCAACCCCGCGTCTCAGGAGAGGAGGAAGAGTTGTGGTTTCAGTAGCCGCGCGGCCGCATGCCACGCGACCGGCTGCTGTGCGCGAAGGTGACGCTTCGCGAAAACATGATCTTCACGATCCGGGCGATCACCCAGCCGATCAAGGCGTAGACCAGAATGGCCACCACGGCCGACATCTCGAGCTGCGACTGTCCGCTGCCCACGGTCGGCAACAGGTTGCGGAATGGCGCCAGGAAAACGCCGGTGATGCCGTACACGAAGCTCGCGAAGCCAGCTAGCGCGTTGGCCCCGAGCAGCTTGAGCACCACCCGGATGAGTAGGAGCCCGTTGATGATGCCGAACACCAGGTAAATCAGCTCGACTGCTCGGCCGGCGGGGTTGAAGCTGCTGACCACCTCCGAGGAGTCACCGACCGGCACGGCGGGGTCGACTGCCTGGTCATCGACCGCGTCGACTGTTACGCGTCGCTCCTCTCGGACGGTCCCAGTGACCGGATCACGGACGATCTCGGTGTCTCTGCGTTCCATTTGATCTCCCTTCTTGTTTCCGGAAAAGAGCCAGCGATGGCCAATGTGGAAACGCCGGGAGGGCCGCCGCTACCCGGCCCGGTTCGCGGGTTGAACTAGGCCCGGGTTGCTTCCGGCGGAGCTACGACGGGTACCAGACCGGCAGCCTGGACAGCGCCTCGTCGGTGTCGACATCCGGATCCGAGCCTGCGCTCAGCTCGTACTGCCAGGCGGCCGTGCTGCCCGCACACCCTGTCTGCTGCGGTGCGAAGTCCGGAGCGGTCCCCTTCGTGTAGCTGCCCAGGAGAGACGGCTCGAAGGACCAGAGGTAGGAGTCGCGTGCCACGTTTGGCAGCGCCGAAACCGTAGCGCACCAGGCCGATGCAAACTCGCTGCCAGCGGTGCCGTTGCCATAGTATGCGGGCACGTAGCCGGCCGCGATGATGCCGTCGTACCACCCTTCGACGAACCCCGAGTCGACGTTGGCGGCGCCAGGGCATGCGGCGCCGGGCGGCTCGATGTCGATCGCGACCGCGCGGCCCCTTGGGACGCCGAGGCCTGCGGCGGCGGCCGTTGCGGCGCCGGCGTAGGCCCTGCC
>JBOHUP010000076.1:0-6596 GCA_050734615.1 Candidatus Dormibacteraceae bacterium
ATCCCACCCCACACCTCGATGGGGAGGTAGTCCGCGGGCCACCAGCTCGGCCGCTGAGAGTAAAAGGATCGAGGTGTTGGTGCCCAGGGTCGAGGCGAGCACGAAGGCAGCGCTGAAGGAGCCGAGGATCGAACCCAGCGTGTTGCTCGCGTACAGCTTCCCGATGCTGTTGGGAGCGGTCGATGCCGACGTTGTGACCAGCCTGACCGCCAGCGGGAAGGCGTAGCCCATGGCGATGGTCGCCGGGAGCAGGACCAGCGGCCGCACGCTGTAGAAGCCGTCGGCGAGCGGGCCGCTGCACAGGACCACGGTCATACCGGCGGCCACCCCGATCGCACCCAGGCACACGGCCAGCGTGCCGATCGTGTCGCGGTCCGGCCGGCTGCGACGCCCGAACCAGACGCTTCCCACCGCGATGCCGAACAGGTAGATCGCCAGGATCGCAGCGAACAGATAGATGCTCGACCCGCTTCCCTCGGCGAAGAGCCTGGTCCACAGCACCTCGAACGCGAGCGCGGCGAATCCGGCCACGAACGTGGCCGAGTAGACGATCCGCCTCTGGCCCGAGGTTGCCGGACGGCCCTGCAACTCCTGATGCATGCCGTGGGAGACGAAAGGCACGTCCGGGGCATCCACCCGCACGCGCCGGCTGACGGCGAGGGCGACGCCGCCGGCGACGAGGTTGATGGAGACTGCCACCAGCGCCGTTCGGTTGAGGCCGATCAACTCGATCAGCGCATAGCCCGCGAGCACCGTACCCGCGACCGCGCCTAGAGTGTTGGCCGCATAAAGCTCGCCAAGACGGTGGCCGGCCTGGTCGAGCGAGCGGACCATGAAGCTCGTGAGCGCGGGGAGCGTCATGCCCATGCAGAACGTCGCGGGGGTGACGGCTGCGAACGCCAGGCCGAAACGAATGAGGCCCAGCTCGGTCGGCGAGGCGGCGGTGTACGCGGAGCCGTAGACGCTGCCGAGGGCTGGGAAGAGGGTCGGCAGCCCTACGGCGAGCACGGCGACCGCGAGCTCGATCGTCCCGTACAGGCGGAGCGGATTCCTGCTCTTCGCGGCAAGGCGGCCGCCCAGGAGGGCTCCGCCGCCCAGCCCCGCCAGGAATGCTGTCACGATGGTCGAGATCGCCTGGCTGGTGTTGCCGAAAAGCAGCACCAGGTCTCGCGACCAGACGACCTGGTAGATGAGACCGGCTGCGCCCGAGGCGATGAAAAGGCCCAGCACGAGCTGCTGAACGGCGGTGTTCGCCGTCGCCGCGGCTTGCCAGGCGACGGGTATGGCTGCTGGGTGACCGGTGGCCGCTTCCGAAGACATCGTCAACTAAACGAGAAAAGCTCCCAGGCTGGTCATCTTGACAGCAAGGACCATGGTTGGCGCCCGATTACGGCGATCTCGCCCCGGGGAGCCACTCGCCAACGGGTGGGGCCTAGACGTTTCGCTCGTTTTCTTTGACCCGTGCCTTGACCACCTTCTTGATGAGAGCGAGGGGCAGCGTCGCGCCGATGGGGAAATGGGCGGCTGACTTTGTGAACATGTATCGCCTCAGCTCTTTCGCGTAGATCTCCTTCGCCTCGCCGAGCACGTACAGCCCGACGTGGTTGGTGTGAAGCGCGAAGTAGATCAAGCGGCCGTGATACGAGTAGTAGGGCATCCGGTAGCTGATCTTTTCCTCAGCCTGCGGCGCCGCGCTCTTGATCGCCAGGCGAAGCTGTCTCAGCATCGGCTGTGCCGCTTTCGGCGCCGCCGCGATGTACGCGTCGACGCCCCGCTCATTTGGTTCAGTCACAACAATCGATTCTCAGGGCTCGCGGCCGAATCGACCTGGAGAGGACACATTCAAGAGGAAGAACCACGCCTGGTACGCCAAGCGCTGGTGGACCAACAGTCGCCGGTTTCTCTGGGACGGCGTGGGCCCGGATGGATTCGAACCATCGACCAGACGATTATGAGTCGCCCGCTCTGACCAACTGAGCTACGGGCCCCGCCGGAGGCTGAGTCTATCCGGCGTCGGTTTGAGAGGTGGCCGCCGCGTGAAATACTTGTCGAGATGCTGGGGCTTGGCTTGCTGGTTCTGCGAATTGTCATCGGCCTCATCGTGGCCGCCCACGGGGCTCAGAAGCTGCTCGGCTGGTGGGGCGGTCCAGGCATGGCGAATTGGACCAACGCGATGACCCGAATGCGAATCCGGCCCGCCGCCCCCTGGGCATGGCTGTCTGCGCTTGCGGAGCTGCTGGGCGGCCTGGGCCTTGCGCTCGGCTTCCTCTCCCCTCTTCCGAGCTTCGGCATCATCGCCTCGATGGTGGTTGCGATCGCGCTGGCGCATTGGCCCAACGGGTTCTGGAACGCCAAGCGAGGCTATGAATTCAACCTGTCGTTGGTGGCTGCGGCCCTGGCCGCCGCGCTGACGGGTCCTGGTCCATACTCACTCGACTCCTGGCTCGGCATCCACCTGCCCGAGCCGATCACCTTCATCGTCGTCGGCATCGCCACGCTGGTCGGTGTCGGTGTCGCCCTCGGCACCCGCAGCAAGCCAGTGGTCGAGGCCAAGACCGAGCCCGCTTAGCCAGACGACTCGCGGCGCCCTTCTCCGGAGCCCGCAAGCGTACGCGGGAGCGATGAGAGCGGCTCGATCAGCTCTGGTTTGCGACAGAACCTCCCCCCGCGTGTTGGTCGGTCCGATCCTCGAATCACGCCGTGACCTAGCGGGAATTGGCGTCGAAGCCGGTCTTGGTGGCGTCGGGGTTGGCCGGGTCGTACGCAATGCATTCGCATTCGTTCCCATCCGGGTCGTCGACGTAGAACGTGCGCACGCCCTTGAGGGCCGGATGCACGCCCGCCCGGACCTCGAGTCGACCGGCCTCGAGGGCTTGCTTGAGGGAGTCATATTCGCCGGGCTCGAGGCGAAACGCGATGTGGTGCAGCACGCGCCTTGCTTTTTCACGAGGAAACTCGAGCGAGCGGTCGGGGTGGGGCACCAGCACGATCATCTCCGGCACGCCGTCCACGGGACCAGGCGCACGAAGGAACTTATTGGGTAGCTGCGGCGGCGATATCAGCTCCAGGCCCAGCTGGTCCCGGTAAAAACCAAGCGCAGCGTCCATGTCGCGCACCCAGAGCACGATTTCGGCCAGGCCGGCCACGCGGGTCATGGCGCGAGCGCCGTCACCATCGCAGCGAGATTGATGTCCTTCGCTCGCGTAGGCACCGAGCAGCCAGGGGCGAGAAGCAGACCCCGGCCACCCGTCTCCGCCACCGCGCGACGCGCTTCGGCCTCGACCTCGGGCGGCGGTCCGTACAGCAGGGTGGCGCGCTGGCCGAGTCCGCCCATCACCGCCTTGCCGGCGATGTCACGGCCCTCTGCGAGCGAGGGATTGCCCTGGTTGTGGACCGACCAGCTCACCACCTGCACCGGCATATCGCGTGCGAGGGCGAAGTTGAGCTTGGAGCCGCACAGGTGCACCGCGTTGAACCACGCCTCGGCCGGCAGCCGTTTGAGGACGCTCAGGTCGTAAGGCAGCGCGAGGTCGCGGTAGGCCGCTTCGGGCATCACGTCCCGACCCGCGTAGCCGGAGATCGCGTAGAAGATGCCCGCGGCGCCGGCTTCCACCGACCGCCGGCTGAAATCTGCGAGCGCGTCGGCGATCTTGTCGAGCGCCGGCCGCACCAGCTCGGGGCGCTGACGCAGCTCGCGAATCACGCGCGACTGGGACTTGCCCACGAGGTAGCCGCCGACGGTGATCGGGCTGAACACGGTCTGGATCACCGGGATGACAGAGCCAAGCTCCTTCGCGACCAATCCGATGGAGCGGACCTGGTCGTCGAGCGCCTTTGGATTGACCAGCTCGACGTTGCGCCAGGACTCGACATCGGGCACCGCCTCTTTGACCAGCACCGGGGCGCGCATGCGATGGCCTGCCGGCTTGTATTCGGACCCAAACGCCTCGGCAAAGGTGCTTGCGCGAGGCTGGAACTTGACGAAATCCCACCCGAACTGACGTGCGCGCTCGACCGTGATCGCGGCCAGCGATTCGGGTGACCACTCCTCGCGATAGGTATGCCCCCAGGCGCCCACCGGAGGCCGGTCCCCGACACCCATCCCGATCGCCGCCTCGACGCGCTCCCTGCCGTTCATCCATTCGAGTTTAAGCTGGACCGCATGACAACGATCGAGACCGATGCGGCGCGGCTGCGCGCGGCGGCCGAGGCCAAGCCCATGAAGCTGCCGGTCAACCGCCGTGTGGACGAGGTTCATCACACGATCACCCCGGACGGCCTGTCGGTCTGGTACACGATCCAGGTCTCGCCGCACAGCCGGATCCAGGAGGCGATCTTCGAGCGGATGGACCGCAAGCCATCCGACGACGAGTGCCGGCGCTGGCTCGCCCTGTTGATCGTCGGCGCGCAGGCGGTAGAGGCGCCGGGGCTGCCCGATGCGATGACGCGGCGCTTCGAAGCGTTTGAGCGCAGCCCCGACGGCGAGGCGCCGATCAGCTGATGTCCCTGCCCTCTGGCGTCGCGGTAGAGCTTCGCCGCATCGTCGGGCGTGAGTCGGTGATCGATTCCGCCAACGACCTGCGCATCTTCGAGCGCGACGCTTCGATCGAGGGTGCGCTGCCGGACGCCGTCGTGCTTGTATCGGACACCGGCCAGGTGCGCGACGTGATCAAGGTCGCGGCCAGGCACAAGATCCCTGTCGTGCCGCGCGGCGCCGGTACCGGGCTCTCCGGCGGCGCGGTCACCATCCGCGGCGGAATCGCGCTGCAGGTCACGCGCATGCGCCGCATCGAGATCGACCCGGTCGCGCAGACCGCACTGGTCGAGCCAGGCGTCGTCAACAAGGAGCTCTCCCGCGTCGCGGCCACTCACGGCCTGTTCTACGCCCCGGACCCGTCGAGCCAGAACGCGTGCACCATCGGCGGCAACGCCGCCGAGAACTCCGGGGGCCCCCACTGCCTGTACTACGGGGTGACGACCAACCACGTCCTGGGCATGGAGGTCGTGCTCGCCGACGGCAGCGTGCACTGGGTGAGCGGCGATTCGCCCGACCGGATCGGTCTGGACCTCTGCGGCCTGCTGGTCGGATCGGAGGGAACTCTGTGCGCGATCACGAAGATCAAGGTGCGGCTGCTGCGCATCCCACCCACCGTCGCCACGCTGCTCGCCGCTTTTCCGACGATCGAGGCGGCGAGCCGCGCGGTTTCCGCGGTCATCGCGCGCGGCATCGTGCCGGCCGCGCTGGAGATGATGGACAACGTCACGGTCGGCGCGGTGGAGGCTCACTACCACGCGGGCTATCCGACCGACTCCGGTGCGGTGCTCCTCGTCGAGGTGGACGGCATCGACGAGTCGACGCGAGAGCTGATCGCGGCAATCCGCGACGTGCTCGGCGCCAACGAGGGCTACGCGATGCGCGAAGCTCAGACGCCCGTGGAACGCGACCTGCTCTGGGCCGGGCGCAAGGGCGCGATCGGCGCTCTGGGCCGGATTCGCCCGAACTATTACCTGCACGATGGCGTGGTGCCGCGATCGAGGCTGCCCCAGGTCCTGTCTGCGGTCGGCGAGATCGGGGAGCATTACAGGTTGCCGGTCGCCAACGTGTTTCACGCGGGCGATGGCAACCTGCACCCGAATATCCTGTTCGACCTGCGCGAGACAGGCATCATGCACCAGGTCGAGGGCGCCGGCGAGGAGATGCTGCGCGCCGTGGTCGAGCTCGGCGGCGCGCTGTCGGGCGAGCACGGCATAGGGCTGGAGAAGTCGGCGTTCATGCCCTGGGTCTTCAGCCCCGACGACCTCGACGCGATGCAGCGCGTGAAGGATGTCTTTGACCAGGATGGAATCCTCAACCCGGGCAAGATCTTTCCCGACCCTTCGCGCAAGGCGATTCGCCTCGCGGGTCGCACTGGAGTCGCGATCGAGGCGAAATGGTGGTGAGCGCCGGGCCAGCAATCGAAAGACCATCGAGCGCGGAAGAGCTCGCGCGGATCCTCAAGGAGGCCGCCATATCGCGAGCTGCGGTCGTCCCGATCGGCGGAGGACGAGCCCGTGGCATGGGTGACCGGGCACGGCACTGCGACATCGAGCTCCGCACGACCAGGCTCGACCGCGTGCTCGAGCATTCGCAGGCGGACATGGTGGTCAGCGTCGAGGCGGGCATCACCATCGAGGCGCTGCAGCACGAGCTCGGCAAAGCCGGTCAATTTCTTCCTCTGGACCCGTTCAACTCTCCCGGGCACACGATCGGCGGACTGCTGGCCAGCGGGTGGACCGGCCCGCTCCGGATGCGTTACGGATCGGCACGCGACTTCCTGATCGGCATCCGCGTCGCGCTGCCCGACGGCAAGCTGGCGACCGCCGGCGGGCGAGTCGTCAAGAACGTGAGCGGCTACGACTTGATGAAGCTCCACCACGGCGCCCTGGGAACGCTCGGCGTCATCGTCGCGGCGTCGTTCAAGGTTTTCCCCAAGCCGCTGGCCGACGTGACAACGATTGGACCTGGCGAGCCGGCGTGGGAGCTGGTCGACCGCGCGCTGGCGCTGCCGCTGCCTCCCGCCGCCATAGAGATCCTTCGCACCGGCGAGGTGCTGGCC
>JBOHUP010000077.1:0-11091 GCA_050734615.1 Candidatus Dormibacteraceae bacterium
CCATGAGAAATGCGATCACCGCGAGGACGTAAACGACCCACGTCCCGATGTACCAACGTGTCGTTGTTCGCTTGCTCATGGCGCGCCTCCTGAATCAGAGGCCTTGATGGCCTCATCCAGAAAACGGAGGCGGCTGGGCCATTACCCGCCGGCTCGCAATGTGGCAGGGTGGAAGAAGGTGTCCGCACATTCGCTGGTAATCGCGAGCCGGTTCGAGCACGAGCTCGCGAAGCGGACGTCCTCTCGTCCGCGATGTCGTGAGACACGTGTCCACGATGTCCTGAGACAGGACATGGCAGGGGCGGAAGGATTCGAACCCTCGGCCCTCGGTTTTGGAGACCGATGCTCTGACCAGACTGAGCTACGCCCCTTCGGACCGTTACTGAATTCTAACCGACCCCCAAATGGTCACCCCCCGAGCCCGATTAGGATCGCGTTGATGGTTGAGGCCGGCCTGCCCGCCCTGATCGTCGGTGACGTCCATGGCGATCTCGTGCGGCTCTTCGAGGCGATCAAGCCCTATCCGGCGTCCGGCTGGCACACGATCTTTCTCGGAGACCTCGTCGACTATGGCGCCTTCGGGGTCGGCGCGCTGCGCTTCGCGCGCGACCGGCCCAACACCGAAGTCCTCCTGGGCAACCACGAGGTCGCCATGCTCTGGGCATTGCGCGATCCGTCGCGGCTCGGATTCTGGGTCAGCATCGGCGGCCAGGAGCACGACCTGGCCGAGCTCGCCGGTGACGAGCCCCTCCAACGCTGGCTGCGCGAGCGCCCCGCCATGATGAAGCTCCCCGGCGGCACCCTTCTGCAGCACTGCGGCAACGATGACAGCCGCGATCTCATCGCCATTGACGAGCCCGATCCGATGGCCGCCATCAACGCGCAGGTCCGGACGCTGCTGGCCTCGGGTGGCGAGGCGCGCCTATGGGACGTATTCAGCGGCCGCAACGTCTTTGCCACCCAGCCGGATCGGCTGGACCGCTGGCTCGAGCTCACCCGCTCGCGCCGCGTCGCCTACGGCCACACCCCTCACCGCAACCGCACGCCCGAGCGCTACCACGGCGGCAAGGCGATCAACTTCGATGGCGGCCTGTCTCGCACTCACCGCCTGTACCGCGCCGGCTCGACGCTCGGCGCGACGGTCGCCCCGCTCGAGGACTAGGCAGCGGCCGGGCGGCAATGCTTGCAAGGCCGGTAGCCTGCCGCACGTGCCTCGGCTTCGTCGTGGAAGAGCACCACATTCTTACGGTTTGCGGTTCTTCCGTGGTAGCACGTCGGGAAGCAGAACACCTTGGTGGTGCGCACGCCCTCGTACCGATACCCGTGATGCGCGAAATCCTGGAGCCGCTTCAGCTGCACGCCCTCGAGCGTGAGGATGGAGCGCTTCGCCTCCGGTCCGCCACCGCCATAGTTTCCGATCTGGCCATCGGTACGCACCACGCGATGGCACGGGATCAGGTAGGGGATCGGGTTGTGGGCAAGCGCCGTGCCGACTGCGCGCACCGCCGCCGGGCGGCCGATTTCGCGCGCCACCCACCCGTACGGCCTCACCTGGCCGCGCGGGATCTCGAGGGTCTTGCGCAGCACCGCCTGCTCGAAGGGTGTCAGTCCACGCAGGTCGAACCGCAGACGGCGCCTGCCCTCGAGCTCATCCGTCACCTTCCTCGCCAGATCCGGCGCGGCGGCCGCAGGGGCCAGCGGGCGCCCCACATCTTTGCGAAACCACTGCTCGAACTCCTCCGCGGACGCCATCCGTGCCGCGGCCGAAACACCGTGGCGGTTCCACGCCACGAAAACCGGGCCGAGCACGGTATTGAATCGCGCGTATGAATCCGCCATCCCAACCTGGGCCAGCAGGCGATCCGTGAATCCAATAGGTGCATTGATCGAGCCGAGGCGCTTCAAGTCAGTCGTCAGCGTTGCCATCGTTGTCTCCTCTGAGCATTTTCAGTCCGCGATGGACGTTCGATTTCACAGTCCCCACCGGTTGGTCGAGCGCGGCGGCCGCCTCCTCGTACGAGAGCTCCTGGACGTGACGCAGGACGACCGCCTCGCGGTAGCGCGGCGGCAATCCGGCCACGCGGACCGCCAGGTCGACCATGTCGGCCCTGAGCATCGCGTCCTCCTCCGGCCCTGACGAACGATCAGGCTCGCTGCCGTTCAGCTCCACCACGCGCGGTTTGACTCCACGTGCCCGGTTGCGCACCAGATTCAGCGCGATGCGGTGCAACCACGCCTTCTGCTTGAGGTCGCGGACGCGTTCAGGCGGATAGGTCACGAGCGCGCGATAAGCGCGCAGGAACGTGTCCTGCGCGACCTCCTCGGCGTCGTGGCGGTTGCCGGTCAAGGCGAAGCAGAACGCAAAGATGCGGTCCTGGTGCTCGCGGACCATCCGCTCGAAAATGCGCTCGCTGACCTCCATCTCCCTCCTAAACACGGCCTGGGGCGATCTGGTTGCAGTCCTGGGGAACCAAAGCCCGGCCGCTGGTGTAAATGATGCGTTCCGATGGAGGGCCGGCCAACGGATGATTCCCAGCTGCTCGCGCGCGCCCAGCGCGGAGATGTTGCTGCCTACGAGGAGATCGTGCACCGATATCAACAGGTTGCCTTCCGGACGGCGTACGTGATCACCGGATCAGCGCCTGAGGCCGAGGACGCTGCCCAGGACGGCTTCATCAAGGCCCACCGTGCCCTCGATCGTTTTCGCGCCGGCGCCGGGCTTCGGCCGTGGTTGCTGCGGATTGTCGCCAACGAGGCCCGCAACCGCGTCCGATCGTCGGGGCGCCGCCTCGGCATGGAGTTCCGCCTGGCGGCGGGCTTCCGCCAGGGGGATGCGGCCCCATCCCCCGAGGCGGCGGCCATCGCCGCCGAGGACCATCAACTCTTGCTCGAGCACCTCAACCGGCTCGACCGAGACGACCGGCTCGTGGTTGCCATGCGGTATCTGCTCGAGCTGAGCGGCGAGGAGACCGCCGCGGCGCTCGGCGTTCCCGAAGGGACGGTCAAGTCGAGGCTTTCGAGAGCCCTGGCTCGGCTGAGGGTGAGCATGGAGGTGCCGGGTGGCTGACCTCGAGCTGCAGCTGACCCGGCTCGCGGCGGCGATCGACTGGCCGGCCACCCCTGAGTTGACCACCAGTGTCACGAGCCGCCTCCCCGCCCGCCGGAGAGGTAGCGCGGCCTGGCGGCCCGGGTGGGGAGTTCGGGTCACCCGAAGCCGTTGGGCGGTCCTGGCCGCGGCGGCGGCCCTGGTCGTCATCGCGAGCGCTCTGGCCTATTCCCCCTCTCGCGACGCGCTGGCCGGGTGGCTGAACCTGCACACGATCATCCAGCGCGTCCAGCAGGTGCCGACGCCCTCGCCCCAGCCCCCAGGCCCGCTGGGCAAGCGGCTCGGTCTGGGCTCGGCCACCACCTTGCGGAAGGCTCAGGGAGCGCTGGCCTGGCACCTCGCCCTGCCTTTCGCACTGGGCGCCCCGGACGAGGTCTACCTGCAGCAGCTGCCTGACGGCCCGCCGCAGGGAGAGGTGACCCTCGTCTACGCGTCGCGCCCCGGTATTCCGGTCGCTAGCCAGACCGGCGTGGCCGTGCTGGTCACCGAGGCGCGCGGGTCGGTGGATGCGACCTTGTTCGGCAAGACGCTCGGTCCGAACTCGACGTTGGAAGACGTCACGCTCGCCGGCCACCAGGGCTACTGGATTGCAGGAGAGCAGCACGTCTTCTTTTTCCTCGACGCGAACGGCGACATGCGCGCCGAGACTTTGCGCCTGGCGGCCAACGTGCTGATCCTCGACGATGGCGGCACCATCGTCCGCATCGAGGGCAACCTGACCAAGGAACGGGCGCTGGCGATCGCGGCCTCGCTTTAGGAACCGAAGCTGCCCCGCCGGTGTATGGGATGCGAGGTGAGATCGATGAAAGCAGTGGCGCCTTTGGTCCTGATCCTGCTCGCCGGTTGCGGGCAGTTGGTCGGCGGCCCGCCGGTTGGCGCCGGCGGTGATCTCAAGCTGTACGAAGCCTCCTCGACCCCCGGCTCGCCAACACTCTCGGTCGTCGATTCCCACTCGCATGCGATCGAGCGAAGGCTGCCGCTCGGCACGGCATCGAGCGACTGGACACACCTCTACTCGGTGAATGGCTCGGCGCTGGTCGACTCCGATCCGCGGACCGGGACGGCGCTCCACACGCTGCCCCTCACCGGCGCTTATCAGCTCCCGCCGGCCACCATGAGCGGATTGCCAGGTGGCCTTTCGCAGAACGGCAGGTGGCTTGTCCTCAAAGCGCAGCTGGACTCGAGCCAACCTCCTACTTTGACCCGTCTGCTCGTGGTCAACACTTCGTTCGCCTCGGTACCGTTGCGGGTCGACCTGCACGGTTGGTTTGAGTTCGACGCGATCAGCAACGACGGGCAGCGCCTGTATTTGATCGAATACCTGTCCGGCAGTGACTACAGGGTTCGCCTCTATCAGGTAGCGACCCGGCAGCTCGATCCCAATGTGGTCTTCGACAAGTCGGATCCGAAAGAGTCGATGACCGGCACTCGCTTGATGGGCGTCCCGTCATCCGATGGCCAGTGGCTGTACAGCGTCTACGCGCGCCAGAACGCCGGGGCATTCATCCATGTCCTCAACCTCTCGGGGTCGTTCGCGTACTGCATCGACCTGCCCGGCTCGGGCTACTCGAGCGATCCCGCGGCGCTCGATTGGTCGCTCGCCCTCAGCCCGACCGGCTCGATCCTTTATGCCGCCAACGCCGCGATGGGGACTGTGAGCCAGGTCCACACCAGCAACCCGTTCGACGCGACCACAGCTCGCATCAGCCTTTCCAGCACCTCGGCAAGCTCGATCACCAAGAACGTCCAAGCCAAGGAGCTCGGCGCCAACGCCGCGGTGGTCAGCCCGAACGGGAACACCCTGGTCGCCGCCGGCTCGTCAGGCCTCGTGTGGGTCGACATCGCGACGATGAAGGAACTCCGGCACAATCTGGACACCTGGAGCATCTCGAGCCTCGCCCTGAGCCCCGACGGCTCGGCGCTCTACGCGCTCAGCGAGGAGGGCATGATCGCCGAAATCTCGATGGTGTCAGGCGAAGTGAAATCGGCCTTCGAATCCGGCGCAGGCTATCCCCTGGCGATCATGCGGGTGGCTGCCGCTTAGCCAGCTCAACCTCGTAGCCCCGACAGCCCAGCACGGGCAGCCTCGGGTACCGGGGAAATGACCGGTCCGTCAGCGACCGTTCGCACATCCAAAAGGTGCTGCGCGCCCCCTGCACCCGCCGCGAATGCCTGCATGTGACGCAGAGCCCTACTTCCACGACCCAACATCATGTAGCGGCTCGAGCGGCGGCGCCGAATCCAAATCCACGTCAGTGTCATGACCACGAATACGATCGCGGGAGGCTGTCAGATCACTGCTCCTGGGAATCAGGCGTTGGTCGGCGCCGGCATCGATTCCAGCGCCTTGACCAGCCGCTCCAGCGAGCTGGCGATCCCGTAGCGCTGCGCCAGGTCCTCGACCCGCTTGGGGTGCTCAGGCCACCCGTCTCTTCGGCCACGCGGCATCTTGATCTTGAGGTCGGCCACCGGGGGAACCACGCGCAGCGCCTTCTCGAGGTAATCGGCGTCGGAAGCCCGGAAGATCCCGGCTTCCAGCATGGCGCGGATCGACCCGTAGCGCCGGACCAGGTCCGCGGCCTTCTTCGCCCCCACCCCGGCGATCCCAGGCAGGCCGTCAGAAGGGTCGCCGCGCAGGATCGCGAACTCGGAGTACAGGCGGCCGGGGATCGAATACCGGCGCTCCACCTCGGCCTCGTCGACGACTGCGACGCCGCCCTTCTCCGGGTACAGGACGATCACATCGCGGTCCCGGATCAGGCTGAACAGGTCGCGGTCGCCGCTCGCGATCTCGATCGGCGGGCTGACCTTGGATCCGATGGACGCGATGATGTCCTCCGCTTCGTAGCCTTCCAGGCCGACCGCGTCGACTCCGACCGCGGCCAGGCAATCCATGATGATCGGCATCTGAGGGATCAACGCCGGTGGGATCGGCTCCGCAGTCCTGTGCTCCTTGTAGCTGGGGATCAGCTCAACGCGCCAGTCGGGCCGCCAGTCCTCGTCAGTGGTCACGGCGACTTGACGGGGCTTGCGGTCCGCGACATACCGGGCAAGGTTGTCCAGGAAGCCTCTCACCGCATTGACGAGAGTCCCATCAGGTCCGCGCATCGTCTGCGGGATTGCGTAGAAACTGCGAAAGATCAGGCTCGATCCGTCCACGAGCAGCCATTCGGGCAAGGTCGCATCATCGTAGACGGCAGTTACGATGGCGACGAGTTGAGACTGATCGCGCTCACCGCCGTGGCGCTCGCCTTAGCCGCATGCTCGCCTTCGCCGGGCTCCTCATCGACCTCGTCGTCGAGCCGCACCAGCTCGCCGGCCGGCGTGATCAATCCGGCCGACACGAAGGCGGCTGACCTGCGCACGCAACTCGACCTTTTGCTCGGAGAACAGGTGCTGCTCATGGCCAAGCAGTCAGCCGCCGCAGTCGACCATTCCGATGCGTATGCCGGCTACACGACGCTGCTGACCACCAACGGCTCCGACCTGAGCGAGGTGATGCTCACTGCTTTCGGCAGCACCGCGGCGGACCAGTTCTCGCAAATGTGGAGCATCGAGAACGGATACCTGGTCGACTACACGATCGGTGTCGTGACGCACAACCAGGCCAAGGCCAACGGCGCGATGTCAGGCCTCGTCAATGGATTCGTGCCTCAGCTCGCCCAGCTGATCACGAGCTTGACGCAGCTGCCCCTCGACCCGATCACGCAGCTGTTGTCCGAGCAAGTGCTGGAGGACAAGGTCGTGATCGAGAGCCAGTTCGCCCTCAAGCCGACCTCGACGTATCCCGACCTGCACACCGCGTACCTGCAGGCCGCGCGTCTCGGTGACGCGCTCGCGCCACGAATCGCCCAGAAGTTCCCCGACAAGTTTCCAGGCAACGCCTCGGCGCCTGCCGCGGATCGCCGCGTGGCGCTCGTTATGCTCCTCCAGGAAAACGCCTACGTGGCGACAATGGCCACCGACTCGATCGTGCGAGGAGCCAGCGCGGAACAAGCCGCTGCGACCACCGCGCTGGCGGCCAACGCCGATTCGCTGGGCACCACCTTCAGCGCCCTGTTCGGAAATGCAGGGGGTACTCAGTTCGACGCGCTTTGGGCGTCGAGGGACGCCGCGCTGCTGAGCTATGCGAACGCGGGTGACGGTGCGTCGAAGCAAGCGCTGACCCAAGCGTTCGTCTCGCAGCTCTCAACCCTCGCGCACATCTCCCCGACTCCGGTAGCCGATCAGGTGGCGGCCACCATCCAGGTCATCGACGATCAGCGGTCGAAGACATCGGCGTCGCTGCCCAACGACGACCGGGCGGCCGCGGGCGGGATGCAGGCGCTCGGCGACGCTGTGGTCGACTCAGCTCCCCAGGGCTGAGGCGATGATCTCCATGCCGGTCGTCGCCTCCTCGGGGTTCAACACCAGAGGTGGGCTGATGCGCACGGCGCGAGCACCGGCGGTGAGAAGCAGGAGTCCGCGCTCGAAGGCGTTCTGCACGAGCTGAGTGGCCTGGCCCGATGTCTTGAGCTCGATCGCGAGCATGAGGCCCATGCCGCGCACGTCGGTCACCTGCTTGTTGGTCATGGCGATTTCGCGCAGGCCGTCCTGAAGAACCGCGCCGACCCGAGCCGCGTTCTCCATCAGGCCGCCCTCGATCAGGTCCAGCGTGGCGAGGGCGGCGGCGCACGCCACCGGGTTGCCGCCGAAAGTGCTGCCGTGAGATCCCGGCGGCCAGCTCATCTGCTCCGCGCGCGCGATGAAGGCGCCCAGAGGCAGACCGGAGGCGATGCCCTTGGCCAGGCACACGATGTCTGGCTCAACTCCCCAGTGCTCGATGGCGAGCAGCTTGCCCGTGCGGCCCATGCCGGACTGGACCTCGTCGGCGACGAACAGGATTCCGTGCTTTTTGGTCAGCTCACGCAGGCGCGGTAGGAAGTCGTCCGGCGGCACGAGGTACCCGCCCTCGCCCTGGATCGGCTCGACGAACACAGCCGCGACACTTTCCGGCGGCGCGACCGTGGCGAAGAGTTCCTCGATGCGCGCGATGCTCTCGTCGGCCGTGATGCCACGCGAGACGCTCGGAAACGGCGCGTGGAACACCGACGACAGAAGGGGTGCGAAGCGCCGGCGCTGGCTCGCCTTGGAAGCGGTTAGGGATAGAGCGCCGAAGGTGCGGCCATGAAAGGCACCGAGGAACGCGATGTAGCTCGGCCGGCCGGTGGTGAAGCGGGCGAGCTTCATCGCCCCCTCGATCGCTTCCGCGCCCGAGTTGGTGAAGAACACCTTGGCCGGCGTACCGGGCAGGATCAGCGCCTCCAGGCGCTCGGCGAGCTCGATCTCGGACTTGTAGTAGAAGTCGGTGCCCGACATGTGCAGGAAGCGACGGGCCTGCTCCTCCACCGCGGCGACCACCTTGGGGTGGGAATGACCCGTCGAGTTGACGGCTATGCCGGCAGTGAAGTCAAGGAACCGGTTGCCGTCGACATCGGTCACCCAGCAGCCCTCGCCGCGCTCCATGACGAAGGGATATGAGCGGGTGAAGCTCGGCGACATGGCTTTCGAGTCGCGTGCGATCAGTGCCGCCGCCTTGGGGCCCGGGAGCGGGGTATGGATCAGGGGTTTCAACCCGTGGAACGTACCAGAGACCGCCTCGGGAATTAGGCAGCGATAATGATCGTCATGGCGAAAGCGAGCGTTCCCGCTCGCAAGGACGGGAACGCGATCAAGGTACGTGCCCGCCCGAACAGCAGCAGCGAGTTCAGCGTCCGGCCCGCGACTCACGACGATTTGCGGGCGATCGTCGGGATCTACAACTGGGCGGTCAACCAGACTTTCGCCACGATCGACTCGGAGCCGCTTGACACCGAGGAGGCGGCAGCGTGGTGGGAGGCGCATGGCAAGCGCTCCAAGCTGCTCGTCGCGACCGACGACACCGGCGTCATCGGCTGGGCACGGCTGTTTCCCTGGAACCAGCGCGGGTTCGACATCGTCGAGGACCTGGTCTATGTGGACCCGGTCCACCAGGGCCGAGGCATTGGGCGGCGGCTGTTGACCGAGTTGATCAAGGAAGCCCGGGGACTCGGCTATCGAACCATCGTGGCCACGATCGCGACCGACAACCGAGCCGGGCTCGCGCTGCACACGCGCCACGGCTTCGAGCCGGTGGGCACGATCCGCGACGCGGCCCACAAGTTCGACCGTTGGATGGACATCACCCTGGTCCAGCGAGGCCTGGAGAGTTAAGCAGGGGCCATCGGCGCGCCGGTCGCGTACGCAGGCGGGTAAACGATCTTCATCACACCCACCGCCTGCCACTGTCCGACGACAGCCGCGGCGCGTGTGTTCTGGCCCTCGTCCAGCGCTCCGGGGCCGGCGAACCTCACCCCGCCGCCGTTGATGCTGTCCCCCACCGGGACGTCCACGTTGACAGCCGCGGCGCGGATCGACTCCGAGGTGAAGGGTCTGCTCATCTTGGCCAGAACCTCGTGGAACAGCGTCCACCCGCCCACGAATCCCGCCACGGCTGGGATCTCCATCGACCCGCCGCCGTTTTCCTGCGCGTAAACCGAGCGGGCCTTGACCAGCAGCGCCTCACCCGCAGGCGACAGCGCCGCGGAGCTGATGCTCGCGTCGGGCTTGTCCGCGGCATACACGCCGATCGCGTCCGAACCGAGTCGCTGGCCGAACAGCGGCATGCAGAACGCCGAGCTCGTCCCGATCGCGCCGGCGAGCGGCACGTGGTGCCGCAGCACTGCCTGCCAGATTGCAATGCCGTCGTTCAGATAGCTGACGTCGTAAAGGATGTTGGGCCGGTCCTCCGCCAACCGCGCCGCGATGACGTCGGCATCGAAGGCGTTGGGGTTGTACTCGATGACGTCGACGACGTTGATGCCGAGCGTCTGCGCCAGCTGCTGCTCGCCGCCACCGACCGACCGACCGTAGATGTCGTCGACCCTCACGACCACCGCGCGCGGCGAGGTGAGCCGGGTCGCGGGGACCAAGACGTCGTGCGTGAACGTCACCGCCATGCGGCCCAGCGCGCTGCCGGTCGCCACCGTGCGAAACACGTAGTGGCGCTGCGCCGTGATCGGGTCGGCTATGGCGCCGGTTTCCCAGTAGACCGTCTTCAGCTCCTCGGCTCGCGCCGAGGCCGCCGCCGAGAGTGTGCTGCCGTACGTGCCCAGGATCACCGGCACGTGATACCGGTGCACGAGCACATCCACCGCATCGCTCGCAGCCTGCGGGGTGGTGGCGTCGATCACCTGCAGGCGAACTTTCGGCGCGCCGCTCGCCTCGGCCACCTGAAGGGCCGCCTTCACGCCGGCCAGCTCCTCCTGGCCTCCGGGGGCCTGCGGCCCGCTCAGCGGATAGATGGCGCCGATCAGAGTCGTCTGGTCAGGCGCGCCCGCCTGAGGCTGGCCGCAGGCGGCCGCTGCCACCAGAAGGAGCGCGACCAGGGCCAGGCGGCGGATCACCGCCTCAGGATATCGGTCCGGGTTAGACGGTAGCGGCTGCGCCCAGGCGGGCGGCCCGTGCGGCGACCAGCTGCCGCTCGAGCTTGGGTGCGGGCGCGTAGCCGTAGTTGACGTGCAGCGCGCGGCCCTCGGCCGACATGACGACCGTCGTCGGCAGCGTGTATACGTGGAACCGGTCTGCCAGCGTCCTGTCGGCGACGGCGTCGACCCTGTCGACGCGCACCGGGCCCAGCCTGGCCAGCGCCGGCTCCTGGTGCGTGCGGCAGACCGTGCAGCCCTCACCCGTGAAATACAGGATGTATGGATCGCTTGCGGGGGCGGCCGTCGCCGTCGCGCCGATCGCTCGGCGTCGCGCCACCTGTGAGCGGACGATCTCCAGGCAGGCGGCGGCGAGCACGACGACGCCCACCGCCGCCAGCGCCTGGAGTTGTGGATTCATCGGGTGGCTTTGATCAGCCCGGCCCTGCCGAGCTGGAAGTAGATCTGGCAGCCGAGGCAATACCCGAACGCCAGGTTGACGAA
>JBOHUP010000078.1:0-2009 GCA_050734615.1 Candidatus Dormibacteraceae bacterium
CGCGGCGAGATCCAGTGCATCGGCGCGACCACGCTGAACGAGTACCGCAAGTACATCGAGAAGGACGCCGCGCTGGAGCGCCGCTTCCAGCCCGTGTTCGTCGACCAGCCGTCGCTGGCCGAGACCATCGATATCCTGAACGGCGTCAAGTCGCTTTATGAGAAGCACCACCGCGTGACGATCACCGATTCTGCGGTGCGGTCTGCGGCCGTGCTGAGCGACCGCTACGTCAGCGACCGCGCGTTGCCCGACAAGGCGATCGACCTGATCGACGAGGCTTCGGCACGCGTGCGGATGAAGCTCACGACGACTCCAGACGACCTGAAAGAGCTGCAGAAAGAGATCAAGAAGCATCGCATCGACCAGGACGAGTCGGTCAACAAGCAGGACTTCGAGGCCGCAGCCAACGTCCGCGACAAGGTCAAGAAGCTGCAGGACAAGCTCGCCTTGAAAGAGGCGGCGTGGCGCGACAAGCTGGGCGAGACCGTACCGGAGGTCGGCGAGGAGGACATCGCGCAGATCGTCGCCGCGTGGACCGGCGTGCCTGTTTCGCGCCTGGTCGAAGAGGAGACTTCGCGGCTGCTCCGCATGGAGGAGGAGCTGCACAAGCGGATGGTCGGCCAGGACGAAGCCATCGTCACCGTCTCGCAGGCTGTGAGGCGCGCCCGGGCCGGGCTGAAGGACCCTCGACGTCCGATCGGCTCGTTCATCTTCCTGGGGCCGACGGGTATTGGAAAGACGGAGCTGGCGCGCGCGCTCGCCGAGTACATGTTCGACTCGGAGGACGCGCTGATCAAGCTCGACATGTCGGAGTTCATGGAGCGGCACACGACCGCGCGGCTCGTGGGCTCGCCTCCCGGATACGTCGGCTATGACGAGGGCGGGCAGCTGACCGAGGCGGTCCGGCGCAGGCCTTACTCGGTGATCCTGTTCGACGAGATCGAGAAGGCGCACCCCGAGGTATTCAACATGCTGCTGCAGATCCTGGAAGACGGGCGGCTCAGTGACGCCAAGGGCAAGATCGTCAACTTCGCCAACACCGTCATCATCATGACCTCGAACCTCGGCATCCGAGACGTCAACCAGGCGGGCACCTCGCTTGGGTTCCAGCCCGCGGTGGTGGATGAGGCGGACGAGGTCGAACGGCGTCACAAGAACACGAAGGAGAAGATCGACGAGGAGCTGAAGCGGATGTTCCGCCCGGAGTTCCTGAACCGGGTCGACGCTGTCGTCGTATTCAAGAGCCTGACCACGCAGCAGATACGCCAGATCGTGGACCTGCAGCTGGTGCGGCTGGGCAAGCGCCTGACTGAGCAGCAGATCACCATCGAGGTCACCGATGCGGCGAAGGACCTTCTCGCGAAGGAGGGCTACGACCGGATTTATGGGGCGCGTCCATTGCGGCGAGTGATCACGAGCCGCATCGAGGACCAGCTTTCCGAACACCTGCTGCGTGGCAAGATCGCCCGTGGCGACACGGTGCAGATCGACGTCGACGGTGAGGATGCGCTGAAGTTCACGCCGGTGAAGCCGAGGCACAAGGAGCCCGCGAGCTCCGGAGCGCCAGCCAAGCCGTAGCCTCTGGCCGTCTTTCCGCGAGGTCCTCCCTGAGACTAGTCTCGGGGCGCACCTAGGCGAGATGGGCCGGGACGCGCCGGTCCGTGACCGCTGGCCGCGGAGCACTTGAGGCTGCCCGCCAGGCCGGGATAGCGGGGTCTGGCTCTTGATCAGGTGGTCGACCGCGCCCAGATTCAATTTGTACATCTCGGCGACAGACGGATCGTCCTCGACGAGCAGCGCCCGGACCTCGTCCGGTGCCGCGCACGCTGCTTCGGCCAATCACTCCTTCATCCGTGAATAGAACGCGGAGCGAATGGGATCGGCGTAGAAGGCCGAGAATGGGGAAGAGTGAACGCTCCGGCACCCCTCCGGCTGCGTCCACTGGAAATCGGCGATCTTCTGGACGAGACCTTTCGGATGTACCGGCGCAACTTCGTCCTGTTTGCAGG
>JBOHUP010000079.1:0-3965 GCA_050734615.1 Candidatus Dormibacteraceae bacterium
GGGGTGGGCGGCATGGCCACCGACATGACCGGGAGCCTCGTGGTCCTCACCAGCGGCCCTTTCGGCCGGGCCATGCTGCTGGTCGTCGGCGTCGGTCTCCTGGCGTACGCCCTGTGGGGTTTCGTGCGGGCGATCTTCGACCCGCTTCACCGGGGCAATGACGCGCCGGGCATCGTCGAACGCCTTGGCTTCGTTTGGAGCGGCGTCAGCTATGCGGCACTCGCGGTCTTCGCGCTGCAGCTCTTTGCCGGGATCGGCAAGACCGCCGGGCGAGACAGCGTGCAGACAACGATCGCGCGGGTCCTGTCGTACCCGGCGGGAGAGTGGGCGGCGGTCATCATCGGGCTGATCGCGATCGCCGTGGGCGTGTACCAGCTCGGCACGGCCTTCAAGGCGAGCTTCAGGAAGGACTTGAAGCGTGACGAAATGAGCCAGGCCGAGCTCGACCTGGTCGTGACGTTGGGTCGAGTGGGCTACTTCTCCAGGGGGGTCGTGTTCATGCTCGTCGGATGGTTCGTGCTGCAGGGCGGCCTGCATCGCGACCCGAGTCGTGTTCACGGGTACGGGGGCGCCTTCTTGTTCCTCCTCGCGCAGCCATACGGTCGCCTGATCCTCGGCGTGGTCGCGCTCGGCTTCGTTGCGTTGGGCTTTCACTCGTTTGCGGCGGCTCGATGGATTCGCCTTCTGGGCAGCCGCGATTGACGGCGGCCAATGCGTCGACCAGAAGCGCGATCAAAGCGTCCACCAGGGCCGCTCGCCTCCTTATCGTGAGCCGCGGCGCGGGATCGATGACGCCGGAGCTCGAGACCAAGCTCCGGACGGAATTCTCGGACCATCTCGTCATCGACTTCGACCCGAAGCAGGACTTCGAAAAGCTGATCACCCCTCGCGCGCCCGTGGTCGTCGCCGGGGGAGACGGCACCATCGAGTTCGTCGTGCGCAAGCTCGCCGACTCCAAGCATCCGGTCGGCATCCTGCCCCTGGGCACCTACAACAATCTTCCCAAGGCGCTGGGCATCCCGCTCGACATCGACCGAGCGATCAACGTTGCAAGGGACCGCCACGCCCGGGCGATCACGCTCGGCCGAGTCAACGGCCACATCTTTCTCGAGGCGTGCGCGATCGGACTGTTCGGAGAAACCATCGCGCTCGGCGATTCCGCCAAAGACATGCAATTCGGCGACCTCGTCGGTAAGTTGAAGGACGTGATCTCAGCCAAGCCTTTCCAGTACGAGCTCAGCGGAGAGATCAACGGCAGCGGCACCGCGATGTCGCTGGTGTTCAGCAACACCTCCTCGGTCGGCAGCAACCTGCCGGTCAGCGACGCCACTCCAATCGATCCGTACCTCGAGTTCACGGTGCACGCCGGCCGCTCGCGTACCGACATCGTTCGGCGAGCGTTTGCGGCGGCGATCCTGACCAAGCACAGTGAAGAGGGTCTGGGCCAGGTGTTCAGGTTCAAGCGCGTCTCTGTCAAAGCCAAGCCACGCGTCAGGATCTACGCCGACAACTTCCTCATCGGAAGAACTCCGGCGACGATCACCGCCGAGGTCAGCGCGTTGAAGGTTCTACTGCCCAGGTGAGCCGGCCGGCGCCGGCCAGGGACGCTGCGGCGGAGGTTCTCGCCGGCCAGCCGGAGGCGACGGCGCGAGCCTGGCTCGGACCGCTGACGGTGGTGGTCGCGATCCTGTTCATCCTGGACACCTACCTGGTCGCCACCCAGCCACTCCAGGCCTACGACATTCCGATCACCACCTGGGTGCAGAGCTTCCCCTGGGGTCCCGTGACCTATATCTTCGAGCTGACCAACAACACCGCCGGCTATATCCAGGGGGCGCTCGCCGTCGTGGTCATCGTGGTTATGTTCGTTTGGGAGCGCCGAGCCGGTTACCTCATGGCGATCGGCGCGGTCTCGAGCCTGCTCGACAACCTCATCAAGAGCGCGATGGCACGCCAGCGACCGACCCCCGACCTGGTCCACATCCTGACGCCGGCCCCTGGCTTCAGCTATCCGAGCGGCCACGCGGTTTACTTCACGTGGATGAGCTTCATGATCGCTTTCGCGGTCGCGCCCCACATCCGGCCAGGCCTGCGCTGGATTCCTTGGACGTCCGCCGCGATTGTGATCGTGCTCGCGTGCACCGCGCGCGTGTGGGCGGGCGACCACTGGCCGAGCGACGTGGCGGGCGGCTTTCTGCTGGCCCTCGGCTGGTCTGCGTTCGTGATGTGGATCCCGGAGCGCTGGCTGCCGTCGCCGAACTGGCGCTGGTTCCGCGGCGCTCACCGGCCGACCTGATGCGCGAGTAGGGCACCACACGGCCGCGTTATCGGATTAGGGCCGAGTGGCGGCGAGATCGCCCGTGGTCCGGACGAGAAGATGGAGATTGATCGTCGCCGGATCCGCCGAATCAACCAGCCGCGCCCGGCGCACGAGCGCGTGCTGGCCCGTGTCATCCGCCGGGGAGCTTGGCTCGACCGGATAGGCGAGCCGCTACAGCGGGCAGTAGGCGCGTTCTACATGGCGCTAGGCGCCCCGGGCCGCGCAGTGAAAAACGTAATGCACGGCACCACGATCCTCGGCCACCCGCTTCACCCCGCGATCACCGACGTGCCGATGGGCGCATGGACCGCCGGCATCGTGGCCGACTGGCTCTTTGTCTCGACTGGGCGCATCCCTGCGGTGGCAGGCGACCTCGCGCTTGGGGTGGGTGTCGGCGCGGCTGTGGTGGCCGCCATCGCCGGCTACACGGATTTTCACGAGACGGATGGGCAGGAGCGTCGCACGGCCACGCTTCACGGCCTGACCATGACCACCGTGCTCGTGATCGAGACTGCCTCGCTGGCGCTGCGCCTTTGGGTCCCGGGTGCTCGGATGGGCGCCATCATCCTGTCGACCGCGGGCTGGCTGCTCGCGACAGTCGGCGCGTACGTCGGCGGCTACCTGACCTTCGGCATCGGCAGCGCGGTCAACCACAATGCGTTCACAGGGGGGCCGGCGGATTACGTCAAGGTCGGAACGCGCAACGACTTTCGCGAAGGCGAGATGAAGCGCGTCGATGCCGGGGGTCTGCCGGTGGTGATCCTCCGGCGCATCGGCCTGCTCTATGCGATCGGAGCCGTCTGCTCGCATGCCGGCGGTCCACTTGACGAGGGTAAGGTCGAAGGCAGCGTTGTCACATGCCCCTGGCACGGCTCGACCTTCTGCTTCGACGACGGCCGAGTCATGGACGGGCCGGCCACGTTCCCTCAGCCCCCCTTGAAAGTGCGCGAGCGAGGCGGAATCGTCGAGGTCAAGCTGGCGCGGCCGGTGAGCTGAGCGGGCTCTAGGTTAGGTCCGCAGGGCCAGCTGCAAGAACTCGGCTCGGAGCTCCGCGTTGAGGCGGAAGTCTCCGAGCAGGCATGACGTGACCGTGTCGCTGTCCAGCTTTTCGACGCCCCTCATCTCCACGCACATGTGCCGCGCTTCCATGACCACGGCCACTCCCCTGGTGCGCAGGATTCGTTCCACCACCTCGGCAATCTCGCGCGTCAGCCTCTCCTGGAGCTGGAGTCGATGGGCGTACACGTCGACGAGGCGTGGCAGCTTGCTCAACCCGATGACCTTGCCGGCAGGCAGGTAGCCAATGTGGCACCGCCCGAAGAAGGGCAGGAGGTGGTGCTCGCACAGGCTGAAGAAGGGAATGCCGCGCACCGCCACCAGGTCTTGCCCATCGTGCTCATACAGAGCGTTGCGCACCACTGCGCGTGGATCCACGCCATAACCGTCCGTGAGGTACGCGAGCGACTCGGCCACACGCCTTGGCGTGTCCGCCAGTCCTTCGCGGTCGGGGTCCTCGCCGATGGCCGCAAGGATGCGGCTGGTCGAGTCCATCAACTCTTCGTGCGGGCGCCCCCGGAGCGGTTCGGCGAGGCTCATTCCGCGCTCACCTCGGCGGAGTTGTTCTCGGACTCGGTCAGCTTGAGCC
>JBOHUP010000080.1:0-3129 GCA_050734615.1 Candidatus Dormibacteraceae bacterium
CGTGCGTGCACTGCGGCCTGTGCCTCGACGCCTGCCCTACCTTCCGGACCACCGGCCTCGAAACGGAGTCGCCGCGCGGGCGCATCTATCTGATGACCAATTGGAAGCGCGGCACGATGCCCTTCGACGAAGAGCAGGTCCGGCACATCGACCTGTGCCTCGGCTGCCGCACCTGTGAGGCGGTTTGCCCATCGGGCGTGCCTTACGGCCGCATCATCGAAGCCGGTCGCGCAGACGTCGAAGACGCACGGCGGCCGTCACTGAAACGAAAGACAAGCCGACTCGTGCTTCGAAACCTGCTCCCGCACCCCGGAAGGCTGCGCGCGGCCGGGGCGGTGACACGCGCAGCGCAAGCGGTTCACCTCACTTCCGTGGTGCGCTCGGGCAGGCAGCTGCCGCAGCTGCATGGTCAGTTCCGGCCGCCGCAGGGCAACGTCGCGCCGGCCATCGGCCAGCGCAAGCATCGCGTCGCTTTCCTCGTCGGCTGCGTGATGCCCATCATGTACCCGCAATCCCATCGCGCCGCGGTCAGCCTGCTCCAGCTCGCGGGGTGCGAGGTGTGGTTCCCACCGGGCGAGCGCTGCTGCGGCGCGCTCTTCGCCCACAACGGAGACCTCGAAAGCGCGGATCGGCTGCGTGACGCGAACACGCGCACGTATGTGGCCGGGAGCTTCGACGCGCTGGTGGTGGACTCGGCCGGATGTGGGGCCCACCTCAAGGACTTTTATCCCGACCTCAAAGGCCGGGTGAAGGACCTGGCCGAGTGGCTGGCCGAGGTCGGCCTCCCTGAGCCGAAGCAAGAGGTGAAGCTCCGCGTGAGCTACCAGGACGCCTGCCACCTGGCGCATGCGCAGCGCATCCGCCAGCAGCCACGCGACCTCATCCGCGCGCTGCCCGGCGTCGAGCTCGTCGAGATGCGCCATCCAGACATCTGCTGCGGGGCGGCGGGTCTTTACAGCACGCTCGAGCCGGAGATGTCCAGCCGCATCCTAAATGAGAAGATGGATGACCTCCTCAACACTCGGGCGGACGTCGTGGTCACCGGCAACCCGGGCTGCCAGATGCAGCTCGAGTCTGGCCTTCGAGCACGCCGCTCCGACATGAAGGTCGAGCACGTATCGGAGCTGATCGCCCGCGCGTACTAGCTAGATCTTCAGCTTCGGCAGGACGGCGGTCTTGGTCACGTCCACCTCGACTCGTGCGACGGCGAGCGTGACGTTGTCCGGCGCGCCCAGCTCGCGACAACGTTCGATCACCCGCTCGGCGCCGCGATCCAGGTTGCCATCCTTCAGCAGAAGGCGACCCATCTCTTCGACGCTTACGCCGGCAGTCTCCACTCCGTCGCTGCACAGCACGATCGCGTCACCTTCCTCAAGGCGCAACTTGTCGGTGTACGACTGGATCTGCTCCCAGACTCCGATTGCCCTGGTGAGGCGGTGCTTGAGCGGATGGGTGGCAGCCTCCTCAGGCTTGATCACGCCGAGCCTCACCTGTTCCGCCGGCCAAGAGTGGTCTTGGGAGACCAGCTTGGCGAGGCCGTTGCGGTAGAGGTAGGCGGGGCTGTCGCCGACGTTCAACAGGGCGAGCTCGTTGTTGCGAATCGCGGCCACCACCATCGTGCTGCCCATCCCCGCCCAGTCCGGGTTGTCGCGTGCAGCTTCGAACACCGCGGAGTTCGCCTGCTTGCACGCGCGCTTCAGACGCTCGACGTCCGGTCCTTCCTGGCCGTCCTCGGCGAGCATCTTGGTCAGCGATTTGACCGCGATGGAGCTCGCGTGCTGACCGGCCGCATGGCCGCCCATCCCGTCGCAGACGACAAGGAGCGTGTCGAGCCCTGCCTTGTTGCGCCAGACGACGACCGAGTCCTCGTTTTCCTCGCGCTCGAGGCCAGGGTCGGTCGCCCACGCGATCCGTAGCCGCATCAGAAGTGAACGGACGGACTACTGCAGCGGGTCACTACGCTCCGAGGACGGAGAACTGGACCGCGTTCTGGCCGACGGTGATGCGGTCGCCGTGATTCAGCTGCTTTTCCTGGATCGGCTCTCCGTTGACCAGCGTGCCGTTGGTGCTGCCGAGGTCCACGATCCAGAACTCGTCGCCACGCTGTTCGACGCGCGCGTGGTGACCGCTGGTCGCCGGGTCGCGGAGGATGACGTCGTTGTCGGGGGATCGACCCAGGCGCAGCGGGTGATCCGAGGCCCGGTGGCTGTGGCCCGCATCGGGCCCTGTTTCGATCATCAGTTCGCCCTGCACGCCCGCGCCGGGAGCCACCTGGGCCGGCGGTTCGTTCCTGTCGATCGCCATCGTCTCCGCCACCGCGGCGGGAACGACCGGTGGAGGAGACCACGCCGGCATCAGGGTCGTCGACTCTCGCTGGGCCGAGGTCTCGGGAGGCATCATCATCGTGGCCGCCACGTCGGGTGCGGCCGCCATTGGCTCTGCGGCCGGAGCCGCCTCAGCGCCGGCGACAAGGTCGGCGTCGGTGGGCGAGGCGGCGACCGCTTCAGCCACAGGTTCGGCGTTGACCGGCGCGGGGGCCGACCACGCCGCGACTCGAGCCGGTGCGCTCCAGGCGGGTGCCGCGGCCGGTTCGGGCGCGGGGGCTGAGGGCGCAGACCATGACGGAGCCGCCGGGGCCCCGGGCTCTTCGGTCTTCGGCACGTCCCACGCGGGGACCGCCGGCTCGTTCCACGCGGGCGCGGGCGGGCCGGAACTCGACGCTGCCGGCGCGGCGTCCCAGGATGGGGCGACGGTCGGCGGCGAGGCTGAGCCTGCCGGCTGGGCTCCCCAGCCACCAGTCGCGGGAGTGGCGGGCAGCGCCGGCGCTGCGGGAGCCGGCGTTTGGGGCTTGGGTGGATCCCACGCGGGCGCCACGGGAGGGTTCCAGGACGGCGCGGAGGGCGCAGCCCCCGGGGCTGGTGCGCCCCACGCCGGGGCGGCCTCCGGCGCGCCGGAACGCGGCGGTTCGACGGGTGGAGGCTGCCACGCCGGTGCAGCCGGCGGAGACGCGGGCGCCGCGGGCGCTCCCCATGAAGGAGCCGATCCCGCGGGAGCTCCCCATGCGGGGGCGGCCGGGGCGGCGGACGGCGGCGCGGCGGGCCCCGCCGGCGGCGGAGGAGCCCCCCAGGC
>JBOHUP010000081.1:0-10788 GCA_050734615.1 Candidatus Dormibacteraceae bacterium
GGTCAGTCGTCGCCGATCTCCCGCTGACGCCTGGCGATGAACTCTTTCAGCTCGTCGTCGACGCCGGGATCGATGCCGGGGTCGGGATAGTCGGCCAGGACCTGCTTCCATTTTTCAGCCGCGACCACGTCCGCGGTTCGGGCGCCGAACCTGTTCCAACGGTCGAAATTCTCCGTCGAGGAGATCCAGGGTCGGTAGAAGCCGCTGCGGTAGTTGCGCAGCGTGTGCTCCGCACCCAGGAAGTGGCCACCGGGACCCACCTCGCGCAGCGCGTCCATCGCCAGACCTTCTTCGTCGACGGGAAGACCGCGGGTGAGGATCCACTCGAACATGCGCAGCGCCTCGACGTCGATGATGAATTTCTCGTACGAAGCGAGCAGCGCGCTCTCGAGCCAGCCGGCGGCGTGAAGCACGAAGTTGACGTGGCCGAGGATGGTCGGCCACATGCACATCATCGATTCGTAGGCGGCCTGCGCATCGGGCGCCTTCGAGGAAGTCAGCGCGCCGCCGCCGCGGAACGGCAGGCCATAGTGACGGGCCATCTGCGCGCTGGCCAGGATGCCCATCGCCGATTCCGGCGTCCCGAAGGCCGGGCTCCCCGACTGCATGTCCGTGTTGGTCAGAAACGAGCCGTAAACGCTTGGAGTCCCCGGGCGGATGAGCTGCACGAGCGCAATGCCGGCGAGCGCCTCGGCTGTCTGCTGCGCGACCGTTCCGGCGAGACCCATGGGGGACATCGCGCCGGCCATCAGGAACGGCGTCACGATGACCGGCTGACCGACCTCTGAGTATTCGAGCAGCGCGCCGAGCATGCGGTCGTCGTATCGCAGGGGGCTGTTGACGTTGATGAGGCTGAGCACCGCCGGCGTCTTCTCGATCTTCTCCCGCCCGCCGAAAAGGATCGAGGCCATCTGGATCGTGTCGCGTGCGTTCTGGTCCGAGATGACGCTGCCCATGAACGGCTTGTCCGTCCATCGCATGTGCGAATAGACCATGTCGAGGTGGCGCGTCCCGAGGGGAAGGTCTTCGGGCTCGACGGTCGTGCCGCCGGCGCAGTGGATCTGCTCGATGGCCTGCGCCATCTTGTCGAAGTTGTTGAAGTCCTCGATCGTCGCACCACGCCGGCCGCGCTCGAGGTCGGTGATGAACGGCGGCCCGTAAACGGGGGCGGTCACGACGTTGTTCCCGCCCAGCACGACCGTGCGCGCGGGATTGCGTGCCTGCAGCTCGAAGGTCGCCGGGGTCTTGGCGACCTGCTCCATGACGAAGGCGCGATCGAACCTCACCCGGTTGTCCTCGACCTTCATGCCGGCCCTGGCGAAGAGGTCGCGCGCCTTCGCATGCAGGAAGTCCACGCCGATCTCCTCGAGGATCGTCATCGCCTGCTCGTGGATGACGCCGACCTCCTCCGGGCTCAGCAGGTCATACACGGGCAGATGGTTCTTCCACACGCGCGAAGTTTTGCACGTCCTCCCTCCCCGCCGGGGGAGCAACCAGCAAGGCTCATGCTTCTCGCCGCCGGCGCGGGAAGGGAAGGGCAGAGGGCATAAACCTGCACTCCCGGCTCAACCCGTTGGCGGCTGTGCTAACGTAATCCCTGCCCGTTGGGGCGCTTTGGTCCCGCATTGGGACCCCACCTAACTGACTTGATCCCTCTTTCACGTCCCGCCCGTACCCGGCCAGCCTCAAGGCTCGAGTGATATGAGCACGCCCAACCCCGGTGACGTCCTTCCCCTCTGGAACCCGGAGATTCCGGGCGAGGAGATCCAGGCCGGCCGCCTCGGCATCCGGGTTCGCCCAGGGACCCCGGCCGCGGCCAAGGTCCTGGCCCTGGAGTCCGCCGGCGGGGCTGAGCTGTTGCGCCAGGTGCTCGAGGACCAAAAGCTCATCGACGGCACCTACACGGTCGTCAAGCCGGACAAGCCGCTCGAGTTCATGGGCCAGGTCAGCACCACCCTGCTCACCGGCAAGCTCGGCCGGACGCCGATGGGCCTGGCGCTGGAAATCACCGACTGGCAGGACCTCGACGGCGAGTACGAGATGGAAAAGAACCGCTTGCGGCTTCGTTACCAGGAGCTGCACGTGGTCAAGGAATGGGACGGTGACCTCGAGGGCTTCACCGCGCTCGTCCTGCGCGAGCAGGCCAAGACGCTGCCCATCCTCGACTCGACCATGCGCTTCATCGAGCACCTGCGCGACTACCGCGAGAAGCTCGCCGAAGCCGCCGTCCGGCGCTACGAGGCCAGCGAGCAGTGGATGGAATGCCCCAAGTGCGAGACCGAGGTCCCCACCTCCAACGGCATCCACTGCCCGGAGTGCGGGGAGGACATGCGCGGTGGCGAGTACGTGCGGGCGAACCTACACCTGGTTGACGACGCCGACGGCCGCATCTACCGCGGCATCGACTCGCTCACCGTCCGCTCCGCAGGCTTCCCCGAATACCGCGGGATGTCGCTGGATCGCATCCAGGGCTCCAACCTGTGGGTGAGCTTCCGCCGGTACGACCCCCTGCCCGACGAGGGCATCGTCCTGCCGACCGCCAGCGTCGAGATGTTCGAGGCGCAGCGCTCGGTCATCCGCCAGCTGCAGATAGGCAGCCCGCGCTCGGGCTCCCTTGCCGCCGAGCTGGCCGACACCGGCTGGCTGGGCAGCCCGCCACGCGTGACGCTGGACGGTAAGAAAGCTCACCACCTACCCGACCCCAACGAGGAACAGGCCGAGGCCGTCGCCCGCGTGATGGGCATGCGGCCGGGCCAGCTCTACCTCATCCAGGGACCGCCTGGGACAGGCAAGACGACCGCCATCGTGGAATCGATCCGCCGGATCCTGGGCCGCAACCCCAACGCCTCCATCCTGCTGTCGTCTCACTCCAACGACGCGGTCGACACCGGCCAGGAGCGGCTGCTCGGCTTCTCGCACGTGCGCCAGGCCCGCATCGCCGAACCGGGCAAGGTGCCGCGCCGGCTGCGGCCCACGCTGGTCGAGGGCGACGACCTGGAGCCGTACAACCTGGTGGCCGGCACCTGCAACCGCCTCGCCATCGACTCCCGTTTGCGCTTCAAAGTCTTCGACTGGCTGATCCTCGACGAGGCCAACAAGGTGCGCGCCAACGAAGCGCTCGCCCTCATGCCGATCGCCAAGCGCTGGGTCATGATCGGCGACCTGAAGCAGCTGCCCCCGGTCATGGAGGAGGCCGCGTCGACGTTCAAGATCGAGCAGCCGCTCGACGAGCTCGTCCGCGACGACAGCTTTTACGGCTGGATCTGGGACAGGGTCCCCACCGCCTCCAGGATCATGCTGCCGCGCCAGTACCGCATGCGCGAGCCGATCGGACGGGTCGTGTCGGACCTCTTCTACGACGGCAAGCTCATTCACGAAGCGCCATCTCCCCTCATGCCCCTGCCGTGGCCATTCGACCGCGAGCTGGTCTGGGTCGACACTGGCGCCCAGGACGAGTATCGCGATGCCCAGCGATCCGTCGCCAACGAGTTCGAGGTCGCCCTCTGCAAGGACATCACCTCGATCATCCGGCGGAGGGTCCGCAAGGCCAAGCTTGCCGTCATCGCGATGTACGCCTCGCAGGTCAACCGCCTGTCCTCGGCGCTCAAAGGCATCGTCCCCCCCGAGGACATCGAGTCGGTGGACGCCTTCGAGGGCCGCGAGTCGGACGCCGTCATCCTGTCCCTGGTCCGCTCCAACGACCGCGCTGCGATCGGCTTCCTCAACGACCCGAACCGCGTCAACGTCGCCATCTCGAGAGCCAAGAAGCTGCTCGTCATCGTGGGCGACTCCAAGACGGTGATCGGAGGCGCTCCCGAGCTGTTCGGACCGCTGTTCGAGCACGCCAAAGAGGAAGGCTTGGTGGCGGGCGTCGGAGCGGTGGTCACGGCCTGCCAGCGGGTGGGCATCCGATCCCAGGTGCAGCGGCTTTCGCGCCCGCACCGCGGCGACCGGCGCACGCGGCGGCGCCGGCGCGGCCAGAGGATGGCCGGCGAAGGCACCGCCAACGGCGATGCCATGACGGCTCCAAACGAGTCCGGGGCACTGACCCGGATCGACGGAGTCGAGGCCAGCCAGAGCGCCAACGGCGATCGGCTTACGGAGCCGAAAATCCCCGCGATCGAATCGCCGGCCGAGGCAAGCGTGGAGTCTGCGGCCGAATCTTCGGATTAGCCCCCCACGGCTTTCGCCTTAAGCTTCGAGCTGCGAATTGTCTGACGAGTGCGTGTTCTGCGCCATCATCCGCGGAGAGTCGCCCGCGAGCTTCACCTACCAGGACGACAACCTGGTTGCCTTCATGGACGTGCAGCCCATCACCCACGGCCACATGCTCGTCGTCCCACGCGAGCATGCGGTCCTGATGGCGGACCTCAACGACTCGGTCGCAATGCGCTCATTCCGTGTGGCTCGAAAGATGGCGTCGATCGCGCGAGCCATCCTCGGGGCCGGCGGCGTCAACCTCTTTGTCGCCGACGGCGAGGTCGCGTTCCAGGACGTTCCGCATTTCCACGTGCACGTGATTCCGCGCTACCCCAACGACGGCTTCGGGCTCACGTTCCCCCCGTCATATGACAAGCCGCCCAGCCGGGCCGAGCTCGAGACGATCGCTGCCGCATTCCGCGCGGCCGACCAGCCGGCGGCTAACTGACGGTGACCATCACCGAATAAAGGACCACAAACATCGGGCACGCCTGACCTGGCGAGCAGGCCGGGCCTGCCGTCGAGTTGATGCGCACGTCGCCGCGAGCCCTTGCCTGGAAGGCGGCCAGCGTCACTCCTCGCGCGGCCGTCGCCGCGGGATCGACGATCGGGGCGAGAACGGATTCGTCGGTCGATTGCGGGTGCGTCCAGTTGCTCATCCCGCTCGATGCGTGGAGCACGACCTCCAGCTTCTGCCCGACGTGCATAGCCGCTGTGTGATCCTTCTCGGTGACCGTGATATCGAATCCCAGGCCCGAGCTTGGGCTTGGGCCTGGATTGGCGCCCGATCCCACGCTCGTGCTGCCGCAGGCGACCAGCACGAGACCGGCGGCCATCGCCACAACTGTTTGCCTCATTCCAATACCGAAACGGCTCAGCCTGCGTTGGGGTAACACGTGACGATCAGACAACGGACTCGTAGGCAAGGATTCTGGGCGCTGGCGGGGGCCGCCGTCATCCTGGCCGCGGCATGCGGAAGCGGAACCCCCGTGGCCACTCCCACGCCGACCCTGCTCGCAGGCGCCTTCACCGATGGGTTGATCGCCTACGCCGCCGACCAGGGAATCGGGGTTCTCGATCCGAGCAGCGGCAAGTCGACCATAGTCGCCCCGCTGCCGGCGGCGGGGGCGTTCGGGGTTGCCGGGCCCGTGTGGGGTCCGGCTCCTGACCTCTCGTATCCGGTGATCTACTTCACCATTCACGACCTTCGACCGGCTGAGACCCGCACCACGCCAGGCGTCGTGCCGTACGACTGGCTGTTCAGAGTCGACCCTTTTACCGGCGTCATCGCACCCATCGCGGCTTCCCAGGACGGGCAGAGCGACGGACCGATCGGGCTGGTCGCGAACTCCCATTACATCGCGTTGACCGTCGGCTGCTGCGCGACCTACGAGGTGGACGCGCTTGACCTGACTCAGCCCACCGGCGCGCTCAACGTGCTGTCCCGGCCCCCCGCGCAGGCGGCGTTTTTCACCGAAGGCATTGCGCCAGGCCTCTCGGGGCTGATCGCTGTGCGCGAGGTCGCCACTGGCGGCTGGTACTGGCTCAACGCGGACGCGGACGTCCTGAACCCGTTCCCGCTCACGCTCCATGCCGATGACGGGCCGATCGCCATCTCGCCCGACGGTTCCATGGTCGCCGTCGCGATGCTCGACCACGGCGCCGTCATCGAGCCGATCAACGTCGCCCTGCCCGTGGCTGCGCCGAGCGCGAGCGCGGCCGCAACCGCAGCCCCAACCGCGCCCGCCACCGGCTCACCACACCCCGCGACCCCGACTGCGTCGAGCCCGCCGCGGCTCATCAACTCGAAGCTGCCGCATCCCGACGGCCTGGCCTGGAGCCCTGACGCGAAGCAGCTCGCCATCGCGGTCAACGGCGATCTCGAGATCTACGAGGCCGCCTCCCCTGACGGCACCGCGCCGGCCCACAAGTATCTGGCGGGTGGCAACATCGCCGGCGTGTCCTGGTCGGCGCCGATTCCAGGCGAGTCGCCGGGCGCGATCAAGGCAAGTGCCGGGCCGCAGCCGACGGTGGACGCCCTGCTCGACGCAACCAAGCTGCCCGCGGGCGCGGACACGCCCCAGGCACGGCCATTCACCAAGGTCTACGTGTGGCAGTTCGACTCCAGCAGGGATTCCCCCATCGCATCGATCGCCGATGCGACCCCGGCGGTGCTCGCCAAGTACCAGCCGATCGACGCCGGCGTCGTGTTCCACCACTGGGCGCCGTCCGATGCATGGGCCTTTCTGGGCGGCTGCTTTCGTTACCGGGTCGTGATCACGGGCAGCATCCCGCCCACGCCGGTCACGGTCGGACTGACCGGAAGCGCGCTCTGCTCCAGCTCGAAACCGAGTCCCACCGCCAAACCAACCTAAGCTGACCGAATGGCCGACTTCGATTTCCTGGCCAGCCATGCGAAGTCAATGCCGGACAAACCAGCGGTCATCCTGGGCGACCGCTCGCTGACCTTCTCGGCGCTGGACAGGAGGGCCAATCAGGTGATCCACGCGTTCGCCGCCCTCGGCTGCACGGCCAATGACCGCGTGGCGCTGATGTCCTACAACTCGATCGAGGGCTCCGAGATCGGGAGTGCCGCACGCCGGTCGCGAGTGGTCGCCGTGCCGGTGAACTACCGGCTGCGCGGCTCTGAGGTGGCATACGTGTTGAACGACTCGGGCGCGAAGGTCGTGGTCGCCGGACCGGAGCACATCGAGGTCATGGACGAAGCCCGCAAGGAGGTCAGGGGATCTCCACGTTTCGTGGCGATCGGGGACAACGTGCCGGCGGGGTGGCTGAGCTACCGCGAGCTCACGGAGAGTTCACCGGAAAGTCCTCTGCCCGGCAACGGCGCCGAGGGATTGGGCCCGACGATGATCTACACCTCCGGTACTACGGGCCATCCCAAGGGTGCCTGGCGACCGAACGGGGTGAACGTGGCGAACGTGCTGCAGGTGATCTCGATCTTCGAGCTCGATCAGTCGGACGTGCACCTGATGTGCGGCCCTGGCTACCACAGCGCCGTATCGCTTTTCGGCGCACTGCATGGGTTGCTCGGCGCGACCGTGGTTCTGCAGCCGAGGTTTGAGGCAGGGGCCGCGCTCGAGCTGATCGAGCGACATCGGGTGACCACGACATTCATGGCGCCGACGCTCCTCCAACGACTTGTGGACGAGCAGAACACAAACCCACGTGACCTCTCGTCGCTGCGGGCGGTGCTGCTCGGCGCCGCACCCTGCCCATACGCGTTGAAGGTGAGCGCGGAGTCCGTGCTCGGCCGCGTTCTGTGGGAGTTCTACGGCGCCACGGAGACCGGCATCAATACGGTGCTGCGGCCGGAGGACCAGTTGCGCAAGCCCGGCTCGTGCGGCACCGCCGTGCCCGGTCAGGAGATCAAGCTGGTGCGAGCAGATGGCCGGGAGGCGCAGAACCTCGAACCGGGCGAGTTCATGGTCCGCAACTCATGGCTCGCGGAGTACTACCACCGGCCCGACGCGACTGGCCAAAGCCTGCACGGCGGGTTTTTCTCCGTCGGTGACATCGCGTACAGAGACGATGAGGGCTACTACTTCATCTGCGACCGCCAGATCGACATGATCATCTCGGGCGGCGTGAACATCTACCCCGCAGAGGTCGAGGCCGTCCTGCACGCGCACCCGGCCGTGATGGATGCGGCGGTGATCGGCGTGCCCGACGATCAGTGGGGCGAGTCGGTGAAAGCAGTCGTGCAGCTGCGTCCCGGCATGACGATGACGGCGCCAGAGCTGATCGAGTTTTGCGCCGGGCGGTTGTCCGGCTTCAAGAAGCCTCGCTCGATCGACTTCGCCGGCGCGCTGCCGCGAGACGCCGCGGGCAAGCTGCTGAAACGAAAGATCCGCGAAACGTACTGGGCCGGCGCCGGAAGGACGATCTAGGAGGCGCTGCGGCGAAGGCTTGGCGGCGACGCCGCTAGCTCAGGAGGGGGAGGAGGAACTCAAGCGAGCGGCTGATGCGCCCCAGCGGCCGGTCCTCGGGCGAGGCGAGGCGCGTTTCCTGCTCGAGCGTGAACCATCCGCGGTAGCTGGCGCTCCTGAGCGCTTCGATCACTTGCACGACCGGCGCACCACCTTCGCCCAACGGCTTGTAAAGGCCCAGCTCCACCGCCTCGCCGTATTCGATCGAACCGTCGCGGACCTGTCCGGCCAGCTGAGGGTCGACGTCGTTGAGGTGGACGTGGCGGATGCGGCCGCCGCCCAGCTCCAGCACCTCGATGGGATCCGCGCCGGCGAGGACCAGGTGCGCGATGTCGAGGCAGAGCCCCGCTTCGGATCCGACCAGGAGCCGCTCGATGTCCTCCGGCCCCTGGATCGTGCTGTCGAAGCGCGGCTGCACGGCGACACGCATCCTGTGCCGGGCGGTGACGTGCTCGACGGAGCCGACCAGGTTCAGCAGGTGGGCCCATTCGGCGTTCGACAGCACCATGCCATGCGCACTTTTCAGGGTGCGGTCGGGGATGGCGGAGAGCACGAGGGTGTCGGCGCCCAGCACAGACATCCAGTTCGCGTGCCCGTCGATATGGGCGAGCTCCGGCCCGCGGATGTCGTGGTGGTGGAGCACGGCGCGCACATGGCCGGCCACGACGTTGAGCCGGTGCCGCCGGAGCAGTGCCTTCGCCTGATCGCTCCTGTCGGGCAGGAAACCCGGCGGCCCGGCGGTGATGGCGCCTTCACCCACCGCCGCCGCTTCTGACAGCACCCTCTCGGGATCGAGCTGGTGCCCTGCGTCGCGCGAATCGCTGACGCCCCAGCAGGAGGGCGACAGCGCGAGCCGATGCACCGACTTGCCCCGCGACGATCGCAAGCCCGGGATGGCGCGCGCGCCACGAGAAACCACCGCGCAGAGATTAACCTTCTACCCAGCCGATGCCCGATGTCCTGCTCGATCTTCCACGCAGCCCCATGACCCGAGTGGCCTCCCGGATGCCGTGACCGAAGAGCACTACGGCGTCAACGCGCTGCAGGAGATCTACAAGGAGTGGGCGACCACCGGCATGGTGGCCAATATCGGAGCGCGGCTCGTCCAGGTGGAGCACGGCAAGCTGGTGCTGGAAGGCAACCTGACCGCCGACGGGCATGGCTTTCCGACCTCTCGCGGAACCGTGGTGCACGGAGGGGCGATGGCGACCCTGGCGGACGAGGCGCTGGCTTCGGTCGCGTTCACCGTGGCCGAGGAGGGCGAGACGACGGTCACCGCCGACCTCAAGGTCGACTTTCTCCGACCGGCGCGGCCGGGACGTCTCATCGTACGGGCTGCCGTCCGTCACCGCACGCGCCGCCTGGCCTTCTGCGAAGCGACGGTCGAGCAGGCGAACGGGCAGATCGTAGCCGAGGCCCGCGCCGTGATCGCTTACGTCAGGGCCTGAGCTCAGCCCGCATAGTTGGCGTCGCCGACGTTCATCACCGGCAGCAGCAACATTCGCCACGTGACGCCCGCGTCGGCGGTTGTCTCAAGCACCGGAGAGGTGCCCGCCATGGCGGCAAACCACGCGTGCTTGGGGTCCAGGATCTGGAGGGACCCTGGAAGAGGTTGTGGGACTCCGAGGTTGCGACGGGACGTCCACGTCGCGCCGCCGTCCGAGCTCCTGGACCATGCCCCGGACCCGATCCACCACCAGTCGCGCGCGTTCGAGTAACCGATCGCGCCGGGGTCGCTGGGCGGCGCAATGGGATTCCAGGTCGCCCCCGCGTCGAGCGATCCCAGCTCGACCTGGTTCGGCGCCGGGGACTGAGACGAGGGCACGGTGGTCATCTGGGTGATCACGGTCGTGTATGTGTAGCTGACCGGGGAGCCTCCGTCGAACGTGTGCACCGTCAACGGTGGATACCATGTAATGGTCGCGCCCAGCCCGGAACGGCCCACGGCCGGGGGAAAGTTGACCACGGTGGCCACGACGCCGAGGCCTTGCGTGGGTCTGGCGGAAACGAAGAACTGTCCTGTGGGCGGCCAGCCGGAAGGCGGCGCCGGGAGGGGAACGCGCAACCAGGTCACTCCCGCGTCGACCGACCTGTACGCGTAGGGACCGTTCGACTCGCTGTCCAGCCACCCGGTGGTGGCGTCGGCGAACTGCACGCCATACGTCTGGTCCGGTGACGCCGCCGGCCGCCCAAGGTCCGTCCATGAATCTCCGCCGTCACGAGTTCGGTAGAGCTCTGAGAACGCCTGGGTCGACGGTCCCGAGCTGATCAGCATCCAGCCGTTCGCCGGATCGAGAAAGCTCAGAGATTGCACGAATACGTCGGCGCTGAACAGGACCTGAGGCCGCCAGGTGCGCCCGCCGTCCGCCGTGCGGTAGATGAGAGGGCGCGCCCCTATGAGGGCGAACATACCTCGACGCTCATCAAAGAAGCGCAGGAACGTGTCATGACCGTCACTCGGATGCGACAGCTGGCGTGCCCAATGACGGCCGGCGTCGGACGTGTGCAGGACGGTGAGATCGCCCGAGTCGAGAAGTCCCACCACCCAGCCGGTGCTCGGGTTGACGAAGTCGACAGCGGCCACCTGGTAGCCGGCCGGCGCCGGTGGGAGGCGAGGCGCTGCAGCGGCCGAGGGGAG
>JBOHUP010000082.1:0-3267 GCA_050734615.1 Candidatus Dormibacteraceae bacterium
CCGCTGCTGACTGCGCGCATCGCGGTCGCATACGTGCGCGGCGTGCAGGCGGCCGGCGTGGGCGCGACGGCCAAGCATTATGTGGCCAACGATTCCGAGACCGACCGACGCACCTACGACGCGCGCATCACTGAAGGAGTGCTGAGGGAGATGTACCTCGCGCCCTTCGAAGCGTGCGTCGTCGAAGCGGATGTCGCGATGGTCATGGCCGCGTACAACTCGGTCAACGGCTTCTTCATGACGGCCAACCCCATGCTGCTGCGCGACCTGCTCAAGACGGAGTGGGGATTCCGCGGCGCGGTCGTCTCCGACTGGTCGGCGACCACGACGACGGTGACCAGCGCCCGGGCCGGGCTCGACCTCGTCATGCCAGGGCCGCGCGGACCGTGGGGCGAGCAGCTGGTGGCCGCGGTTCACGCCGGCCAGGTCGCCGAGGCCGAGGTCGACGACAAGGTCTCGCGGCTCTTGTTTGTCGCGCGCAAGGTGGGCGCTCTGAACGGCTCAGCCAAGGCAGCGGCTTATGAGCGACCGGCGACCACGCTTGTCGACGCCAATCTTCTGCGCCGCGCCACCGCGCAGACGTTCGTGTTGCTGAGCAACCCGCGAGGGCTGCTGCCGTTGCAAAAAGTCCGCGTGGCGAGTGTCGCCTTGATCGGACCCAACGTCATCGACCCTCAGACCCAGGGCGGTGGCAGTGTACGGGTGCTCCCAGTCAGCGGGCCAGGGCTGGCTGAGGCTCTGCGCCAATCTCTTGATGCGCAGGTCACGGTCAACCAGGGCTGTGTCACCAGTGCGACGATCGCCGTCCCCGCGCCCGGAACGGTGCGCGACCCGGTCAGCGGAGAACCCGGGGTGCGCGTGGAGGTCCGCCGCGCTGACGGTACGGTGGCCTACGACGCGAGGTTCCCGACCACGGCCATCACTTGGTGGGATGGGCTCCCCGACGCGATTCACCAAACCGGTGTCGAGGTGATCATGCGCACGCTCTACCGTCCCGAGGCCGACGGCGCCTACGTGGTCGGCGCGGCCGGTGTCGGGCTGATGCGCCTCGTCGTGGATGGCGTTCCGGTGGCGGAGACGACGACGGCCCCTCCGCGCGATGTGGTCGAAGCGTTCTCAAGGCCGCCGGAGCTGCGCGTGCCGCTCCAGCTCAAGGCCTGGCGCGACGTCGATCTGCGCATCGAGCACCGCCCCAACGCGAGGGGCCACCAGGCAGGCTTCGCCACCGTGCGCCTGGGCATCACTCCCAGACTCGATGACGACCGCTTGATGGAGGACGCGGTGCGCGCCGCTGGTGCTGCGGACATAGCCGTCGTCGTGGTCGGCTCCGCAGACGGGGCCGAGAGCGAGGGCTACGACCGCGAAAGCATGGCGTTGTCAGGTCGCCAGGACGAGCTGGTCCGGCGGGTGGCCGCCGCCAATGCCAACACCGTGGTGGTCGTCAACTCGGGCATGCCAGTGCTGATGCCATGGGCGGACGACGTGGCAGCGGTGATGCAGGTCTGGTTTCCGGGACAGGAATTTGGCGCGGCGCTGGCTGACACGCTCGCCGGCGAGGTCGAGCCGGGTGGACGTCTACCAGTCTCGGTGCCTCTCGCCGAGGCGGATTCTCCGGTCCTCGATGCCCATCCCGAAAACGGCGACCTCATCTACGGCGAGGGCCTGCTCGTCGGCTATCGGGGCTACGACCGGAGCGGTCGACCAACTCATTTCTGTTTCGGCCACGGTCTGGGCTACACGGATTGGACCTATGAATCACTACTGGTGGAGTCCGTCTCGCTCGAGGCAGCGAGTGACCTCTCTCTTCTCGTGACGGTTCGCAACAACGGTGCGCGGCCCGGCCAGGAGATCCTGCAGGTTTATCTCGAACCGCCGGACGACGATCCCGCGCGGCCGATCCGGACACTATGTGCCTTCGCCGCGGTCGCAGCGCAGCCAGGAGCGAGAACCCGAGCTCACCTGACGGTTGGCGCTCGTTCATTCCAACGGTTCGACGAAGCCGAGGGAAAGTGGATCTCGCGTCCTGGGACGTATACGCTCCGAGCCGGTCGGTCAGTGGGAGATCTTCGCCTCAGCGCGACCGTGGAGTTGGGCACCTCCGGCTAAGTAGAGCCATCCGCAGGTCCTTGGCCCCGCTTCGAGCCGAGCAGTACTTGACGGGAACGCGATCGAGCAGCTTTGAAGAAGCCCTCCGTAGGCCCGCTCCCTAGGATGAAGATGGTCATCGTCAAATCTCGCCGAGGAGATGGATTCCATGCCTGAGAGGAAACCTGCAAAGAGGGGCACCACGAAGTCAGTCGAGAGCACTGTGAAAGTCACGGCGTCCAAGGTGTTCACGAGCGAGGAACGACTCGCGATCGCGCAGCGCGCCAAAGAGGCGAAGGCGGACGCGCGCCGCAGTCCTGGTGCGGGCGCCGCTGAAGGGGAAAAGGAAGTGCTTGCGAAAATCACCGCGATGGCGGCACCGGATCGTGCCTTGGCGGAGCGGCTGCATGCTGTAATCAAAGCCACTGCGCCAGCCCTTTCGCCGAAACTCTGGTACGGGATGCCGGCGTATGCCAAGAACGGCAAGATCGTCTGCCACTTCCAGGACGCGAGGAAGTTCAAAACGAGGTATGCGACGCTCGGCTTCAGCGACGGGGCGAACATCGACGAAGGCGCCATGTGGCCGGTCGCCTTCGCGCTGATCAAGCTGACCCCCGCCGAAGAGACAAGGATCGTCGCGCTGGTGAAGAGGGCGGCGAGCTAGAACAGATTTTGGCGCTTAGGGCGCGCTAGCGGTCAGCTCCCGACTCGGCAGCCAATCAACGGCAGAGGATCGGTCGGCACGCCACCGACCTCCAGCTGAAAGTGCAGGTGTGGGCCGATCGAAAGCCCCGTGCTGCCGACCAGCCCGACGTTATGGCCCTGCTGGACACGCTGGCCAACGGCAACTCCGATCTGCGACATATGCGCGTAGATCTCGACCAGGCCATAACTGTCCGTGATCTCAACGCGGATTCCGAAATCGAATGCAGGGCCAGCCGCTGTCACCGTTCCGCCGGCGGCGGCGGAGATCGGAGTGCCGTATCCGGCCAGCAGGTCGACGCCGCTGTGGAAGTGCGGATACCCGTCATAGGACGGTTCCAGTTCGAAAGACGTCGGTCCGAACGTCTGAATGATCGGCGCCCCCTGAATCGGGCAAACCAGCTGACCGGGCGCGATCGGATCGGCGGGCACACCACTGCTCAGATTGGGGCCTTGCTGCGGGTCGACTGGGATCACCAC
>JBOHUP010000083.1:0-6338 GCA_050734615.1 Candidatus Dormibacteraceae bacterium
GGGATGGAGAACGAGCTGCGGAGGCGTCTCGAGGCCGAGCCGGAAGGCAGGCTGATGCGGCTGCTTGAGGAGTCGCTTTCGCTCAACGTGCAGACGATCAGCTCCGGGCTCGGCGCCAGCGCCCGCGCGATGCCGATGCGCTGCCGCTGGCCGCCGGAGAACTCGTGCGGGTAGCGGCCCACCAAGTTCGGGTTGAGGCCGCACTCGCGCATCACGTCAGCCACCCGCGCGCCCTGCTCCTTGCGAGTGCCGATGCCAAAGTTGCGCAGCGGCTGGCTGATGATCGTGCCCACGGTCTGCCGCGGGTTGAGGGACCCATAGGGGTCCTGGAAGATCATCTGCATGCGCTGCCGCATGCGCCGCAGCGTCTCGCCGTGCAGCGTGGTCATCTCCCTGCCCTCGAAGGAGACGTGGCCTGAGGTGGCGGGCTGCAGCTGCACGATCACGCGGGCGAGCGTCGACTTGCCGGAGCCTGACTCGCCGACCAGGCCAAGCGTCTCCCGGGCCCCGATGTCGAAGCTGACGCCGTCGACCGCCTTCAGCGGGATGCTGCCGAAGAGTCCCCTGCGGACGGCGAAGTGCTTGGTGAGGTCTTCGACACGGACGACGGGCTGCCGGATGGATTCCGGCTCAGCCTGCTTCAACGTTCTCCACGTTGCGCATCAGGACCCAGCAGCGCGCGTCCTGGCCGGGGGCCACCTCGTCGAGAGGCGGCTCCTCGACGCTGCAGCGGCCGATCTTGAACCTGCAGCGGGGATGGAACTTGCATCCGGGCGGCGGGTTGCCGAGGTCGGGCGGATTGCCGGAGATGGTGACCAGCCTGGTTTTGCGGTTGGCATCGATCCGAGGGATGGAGCGCAGCAGCGACCAGATGTAGGGATGCTGCGGGTTCTTGAAGACCTGCCGCGTCTCGCCGGCCTCGACCACGCGCCCGGCGTACATGACCATGACGCGCCGGCAGAGGCTCGCCACCACCGCCATGTTGTGCGAGATGAGGATGATCGCCGTGCCGTGGTCGCGATTGAGCTGACGCAGCAGCGCGATCACCTGCGCCTGCACAGTGACGTCGAGCGCCGTGGTCGGCTCGTCCGCGATGAGCAGAGAGGGCGCGTTGGAAACGCCCATCGCGATCATCGTGCGCTGTCGCATCCCGCCCGAGAACTGATGGGGGTACTCCCGGGCCCGCTGCTCCGGCGACGCGATGCGCACCTGCTTCAGCAGCGGCACGATGCGCTCACGCGCCTCCTTCTTGCTGAACCGGGAGTGCGAGTCCATCGCCTCTTCGATCTGGAACCCGACCCGCAGGACGGGATTCAAAGAGGTCATCGGGTCCTGGAAGATCATCGCGATCTGGTTGCCACGCAGCTCCCGCGCCTCGTCCTCGTCCATCTCGACGATGTCCTGCCCTTCGAACATCACCTTCCCGGCGACGATCCGGCCGGGGTCGGGCACGAGCTTGAGCAGCGACAGCGCGGTCATCGACTTGCCGGAACCGGACTCGCCGACGATGCCCAGGGTGTCGCCGCGATCGACCTCGAAGCTCACGCCGTCCACCGCCTTGACCGTGCCCGATGACGAGGTGAACCAGGTCTTCAGGTCCTCGACCTGCAGCAGGTGCTTGCCTGGCGATGGGCTCACGTGTAGAGCGCGGTCGGCTGCCCTGAAAGCGCCTCGATCCCATGGGGCGTGATCAGCATCGTGTCCTCCATCACGGCGGTGCCGATGCCGAGCTTGACCAGCATCGGCTCGAGGGCGAAGATCATGCCCGCCTCGAGCACCGTGTCGCCCATGTAGGTCAGGTACGGCAGCTCGAACAGGGAGACGCCGAGGCCGTGGCCCCAGCCCAGCGGCATGTGCTCCTCTTCGAAGCCGTCGCCGATCGCGATCTTGACGCAGGCGGACTGGATGTCGCGGACCGCTGTGCCCGGCCTGGCCATCTTCATCCAGACCGCAAAGAGCTTCTCGGCCGTCTCCAGCATGCGGCGCTGGTAATCGTTGGGCTCGCCGATCACCATCGTCCGCGACAGGTCGGCGTGATAGCCGTCGAGCTTGGCGGCCATGTCGAGGAACACCATGTCGCCCTCCTGCATCAGGCGGGCGCTTGGATAGCCGTGCTTGAGGCCGGCGCGCGGGCCCGCCACCACCGCGCTGTCGAAGGCCAGGTCCTCGGCGCCGAGATTGAACATCACCTGATGCGCGAGGCCGGCCACCTGGTGCTCGCTGACGCCTGCGTGGCAGGCCTCCATCGCCGCACGGATCGCGTGGCCGGAGATCTGGGCCGCCTGCCGCATCTTCGCGATCTCCAGCGGAGTCTTGATCGCCCGCATCTGGAGCAGCGGCACGTCCGCGCTCTCCAGCGTCGCTCCGGCGATTCCGTCGGTGAGAGCGGCGGTCCAGTAGGCGGGGAGCTCGGCCAGGCCGGGGAGGCCGATCCTGCGCACGCTTTTTTGGCGCTTGAGCAGGTTGACGACCTCTGTGGTGAGGCTGGAGGTCGAAGGCACGAGCTCCGCGTGCCGGAACCACGTCTGATAGAAGAGCGTGTGCATGGGCTCGCCGTGCATCGCCATGTTGGCGAACAGGTACGGCTCACCCGCGGGCAGCAGCACGATGACCGCCTGGCCCAGGAATGGCGTGAAGTTGGAGAGCCAGCGCACGACCGCGTCGTCGCCGACTCGCCCCACGGCGACCAGCGCGTCTAAGCCGTGCTCCGACATCGCCTGGCGCGTGCGAGCCACGCGGCTTCGGTACTCCTCTTCGGGGAAGGGCAGTACGGTCCACGGCTTGCGACTCTCCCAGTCGTACGCGACCTTCGGCGTGTATATGGCCATTCCGCCTCCTTGCTTCGTGCTGCGCGCGCCGACAAATATTAGTGCAGGCCTTCGGAGCCGCTCGCATGAAATTGCAGAGCTGACCGGATCTTGCTTGACGGTGCATTGGGGCTATGGTTTCATTGCAGCGTTTTTCGTTCCAGCATTGAGGGAGGCACAATCACTCATGCGGCACAACAGTTTTGCCCGCTCGCTTGCGGTGATGGCCCTGATGGGCCTCGCCACGGCGGCCTGCGCTTCGGGCGGCGGCAGCAGCTCGAGCGGTGGACTCGCTTCTGACCAGACGCTTCGGTTTCCCATCATCGACGACGTCTCGACGCTCGACCCCGCTCACGTCATCCTGCCGACCGACGTCACGATCTCGGCCAACATCTTCGACGGGCTGATGAAGTTCGACAAGGACTTGAAGCTCGTTACCGACATCGCGACGGCTCCGCCGACGGTGTCCAGCGACGCGCTGACCTACACGTTCACGCTGCGCAAGGACGTGAAGTTCTCCAACGGCGACCCCGTCACCGCGCAAGACTTCATCTACAGCTGGACCAGGACCGCGGCCGCCAACGACTCGTATTCAGGCGTGTTCGACGCGGTCGAAGGGTTCGACGCGCTGACCGCGAGCCCTCCCACCGGCACCGCGCTGACAGGACTCTCGGCCCCCGATCCTTACACGCTGGTCATCCACCTGACGCGCCCCGAGGGCTACTTTTTGACCGAGCTCGGGCAGTGGGCCGCGGTCGTCATCGACCAGAAGGTCGTCAAGGCGCTGGGAGAGGACACGTGGTGGACGACGCCGGCCGGCCTGGTCGGCACCGGCCCGTTCAAGATGACTCAGCGCACCCCGAAGGCGTCGATGGACTTCACGGCGGTGCCGAACTGGTGGGGCGGCTCGACCGGCAGTCTCAAGAACGTTCATATCGAGATCGTCAAGGACCAGACCTCGCAGGTGAAGAAGTACGAATCAGGTGGGTTCGACGACGTCGGATCCGCCTACAACTACCCCGACATCAACGATATGCTCCGCTACAAGGCCGACCCGACGCTGTCGTCACAGCTCACGGTCAAGCCTTTCGCCCGCACCTTCTGGATCGCGTTCAACTTCAAGAACGGACCGTTCGCCGGCCTGGACTCGGGCAAGCTCGGCCGTGCGGCGTTCAGCCTGTCGATCGACCGCGCGCAGCTCGTCGACATCGCCTGCGGGCACGGCCTGCAATGCGACCCGGCGACCGGCGGCGTCATCACCAAGGGTCTGCAGGGCTATCTCGGCGACGGCGCCGACCCGAATGCCAAGTTCGATCCCACCACTGCGAAGGCCGACCTGAAGCAGTGGGACCCGACCGGGAGCAAGACGGCGAACCTGGTCTTTTTCTACAGCACGGACCAGCGCCTGCAGGCGATCGCCGAGAACCTGCAATCGCAGTGGAAGGCGAACCTGGGCATCAACGTGCAGCTGCAGTCGACCGACTTTCCGACCTTCAACAAGGAGGTCCGCCAGCAGACATTCGCGATGTTCAAGCAGTCCTGGACCGCCGACTACGACCACCCGCAGGACTGGTTCGACTACCTGTTCTCCTGCAGCAACGCGCGCCCCGGCACCACCAACGCGGCCGCGGTGTGCGACCCGCGAATCGACGCGCTGGTCAAGCAGGCCGACGTCCAGTCGCTCACGGATGGCCTGCCGTCCTACGTGCAGGCGGGCAAGTATCTGGTCGACGACGTCGCGGTCGCGCCGCTCATCTACGACAAGCGGCCGTTCATCACCAAGCCATACGTCCGCGGCGTCGGCGCCAACGCGCTGTACGACTACCCGTGGACGGGGGTTTCGATACTCTCGCACTAGCCAGCAACACCGGGGCCCGCGCCGGCGCCGGCCGGGTCCCGGTACAACAGAACCAGCCACGGCGCAACGGAGACCAGCCACGGCTACTACGCAGACCAAGCCACGGCTATAACGGAGACCAGCCACGCGCACAACGGAGACCAGCCACGGCACGACGGAGACCAGCCACGCGCACAACGGAGGGCCCATGACGATCGACGACCTTGACACGCCCAGCCTCGTGCTCAACCTCGACGCGCTCAACCGCAACCTCACGCGGATGGCCGCCGAGTGCAAGGCCGCGGGCATCGACCTGCGGCCGCACGTGAAGACGCACAAGAGTCCGTGGATCGCAGGGCAGCAGATGCAGCTCGGCGCGGTCGGCGTCTGCGCGGCCAAGCTGGGCGAGGCTTCAGTGATGGTGGAGGGCGGCGTGTCGAACGTGCTGCTCACGACCGAGCTGACGGCGCCGAAGATGGACGCCGCACTGCGCCTCATGCGCATGGCACAGCTCACATTTGTGGCGGACGATGCGGAGGTCGTGGTCGAGCTGGGCCGGCAAGCAGTCCGCCATGGACTCGAGGCGCCGGTGCTGGTAGACGTCAACGTCGGGCAGAACCGGTGTGGCATCGAGCCCGGCGAGCCCGCGCTGGAGCTGGCCCAGAAGTGCGAGTCCACCAAAGGTGTCAGGTTCGCCGGCATCATGGGCTACGAGGGACACCTGCAGCACGTCAACGATCCCGCCGAGCGGCGGCGTCTGAACCGCGCGGCGCTTGAGCTGCTGGCCGAGACCAAGCAGACGATTGAGGGCGGCGGGATCGAGGTGTCGTGGGTCACCACCGCTGGGACGGGGACGTATCGGCTCGCCATCGAACACGGGCTGGCGACCGAGGTGCAGCCCGGCTCCTATGTGGCAATGGATTCGAAGTACGCGCTCGTGCAGGGTCTTGCGTACGAGAACTCTCTGTTCGTCGTCTGCGGCGTGGTCAGCGTCAACCGGCCGGGGCAGTTGATCGTCGACGCCGGCTGGAAGACGCTGAGCACCGAGGATGGGATGCCGACGCTGCGCGACTCGCCCTCGGCGAGCTATGCGCCGGCGGGCGACGAGCACGGCAAAATCTCCGGCCTGGCGGGCAAGCACCGGCCGGGCGATCGCGTGTGGCTGGTCCCGAGCCACTGCGACACCACCGTGAACCTGCACGACCACTACTGCTTGGTCGACGACGACGGCACCTTCCTTGGCAAATTGCCGATCGCCGCGCGAGGGAGGGTGGCGAGCTAGAGCGCGCGGGCGGCGCGGGTGCCTTCGAGGATGGCGTCGTGGATTCGCCGCGGGGTGACGGCGTCGCCCACGACGTGAAGCTCTGCGATCTTTCCCGTCAGGGCGTCGGCCAGTCATGCGATGTGCTGGCGATGCGGTTCTTGAGGGTCCGGCCGCGCAGCTTTAGCGGCTAGAAGAGAAGTGGGAATGCGCTGCGCCGCAGCAATCGTTCGGCGCGCTAGCTAGTGCACTGACCCACAAATAGTTTGCGGTTTGCGAGGGATGAGAGGGTGATTGCTTCATGCCCAATCAGCCAGCCGCAGCGATACCGATTTCACCCCAGCAGCGATCAGTACGTGTCGATTGGACCCGCAGCCGAGTTATGCCCCAACGGATGGCGTTGCGGGCCCGCATCGTACTCGCCGCAGCCGAG
>JBOHUP010000084.1:0-5199 GCA_050734615.1 Candidatus Dormibacteraceae bacterium
TCACAGAGCTGATGAAGTCGGACGGCACGATGACACGCATGCCGGACCTGGAGCGCTTCGCGGGCGAACATGGGATCGAGCTGATCACCGTCGAGCAGCTGATCGCACATCGCAGGCGCACCGAGAAGCTCATTGCGCGCAGGGTGGAGGCGACGATCCCGATCGGCGAAGGCGATCCACGCCTGTGGAAGCTCTTCGCGTACGAGGACGTTCTCCGGCACGAGAATCATCTTGCCCTCGTCCTCGGCGAGATCGACTCCGAGCAGCCGGTCCTGCTGAGGGCGCACTCCGAATGCTTGACCGGCGACATCTTCGGCAGCCTGCGCTGCGATTGCGGCGCACAGCTGCACGCCGCCATGAAGATGATCGCGAAGGAAGGCGTCGGGGTGATCCTCTACATCCGCCATCAGGAAGGACGCGGGATTGGCCTTCTGGACAAGCTCCACGCGTACAACCTCCAGGATCGCGGGCTCGACACGGTCGAGGCGAACGAGGCCTTGGGGCATCCCGCCGACAAGCGCGACTACGGCATCGGGAGCCAGATCCTTTACGACCTGGGGGTGCGCAGGATCCGTCTGCTGACGAACAACCCCAAGAAGATCTACGGACTCGAGGGCTTCGGCCTCGAGGTCGTCGAGCGGGTTTCGATCCAGATCCCGTCCAACCCCCACAACGAACGCTACCTCAAGACCAAGAAAGACAAGCTCGGACACATGCTTTGAGGCGCGCATGATGGGCGAGAAGGGCGAGAAGGGCGAGAAGGAACAGAGTGTGGAGCCTGACGGCGCAGATCTGAGCATTGCCGTGGTCGTGTCGCGCTTCAACCAGGACATCTCGAGGCGCCTGCTGCGCGGTGCGCTCGAGGCGCTGCAAGAACACGGGGTGGAGGAGCCTGACGTGTTCTGGGTGCCGGGCTCCCTCGAGCTTCCTGTCACGACCCTGACCCTGGCTGAGAAAGGCGGATACGATGCGATCGTCTGTCTCGGCTGCGTCATCCGCGGCGAGACCTATCACTTCGAGATCGTGGCGAATCAGGCAGCCGCGGGCATCATGCAGGTTCAGCTCGACACCGGCGTGCCCGTGACCTTTGGCGTGATCACCACGGAGGACCGCGAGCAAGCCCTGGCCCGCTCCGGCCCGAAGAACAACAAGGGCGGCGAGGCTGCCGAAGCGGCCGTTGAGATGGCGAACCTGTTGCACGCGATCCAGGGCTGAGCTAGCCGGCAGTCAAGACAGCCACGATGGTGCGTCCGGCTGGAGCGATCACGAATCCCTCGGTCGCGGCCGGGGTGCTGAAATGCTCCGTGGCACCCAGACCCAGCGAAAAGACAACGGTGCCGGTTGCCGGGTCGAGAGCGTACAGGATGGCGGACGCCGCATCGATGCACCAGACGGCTCCGGCCGATGTGATGGGAGACCCGAGAACGGGATGCGATGCATGCCAGATCACCGCGATCGAACCGGAGCCTACGGACAGGGCGTAAAGGCCGTCGGTGCACGGCACGAAGACGGTCGATTGCAGGACCGCCGTGCCGCCCAACGCCCCGCCACAGACGGGCTTGCTCGTCACCTGGCCTCCGACGCCGCCCAGCTGCCCGCCCCGGAGTAGATATGCCACGCCCTCCTTGCCCACGACCACGATGTCGCCAGACGGCAGGAGCGTGGGTCCCAGCGAACCGAGGTCTACATCGCCGGCGTTGAGCGACCTCCAGTTCGCGGGTGCGAAGTAAGACTTCACCTTCAGCAGGTCTCCAGAGAGCTCGACGATGGAGTTGCTGTAGTCGAACGTCGATGGCGATGCGGTCGAGTTGCCGGTCGCGAGGTACACGTTGCCGGTGGCATCGAGCGCGGGACCGGCCGAGCTCCAGATGCCCGCCCCGCGGGCGCTCGGTACGCGGTAGACCGGCGCGGGACCGCCCGCCGGCGGAACGGCCACCAGATAGCCGTGATAGGCCCCGCAGTCGCCGTACAGACCGCCGAGCGGCACGTACACGAACGCAGGACCAAGGGCCAGGGCGCCGCGCTGCTGTTCCACCGCCGGATCCGAGCCCGCTGGATCGACATCCCGCTGCAGGACAACCGAGCCGTCGACCAGGCTCAGCCCGAACAGCATGTGGTGCCTGCCCTGTAGGAAGGCGACGACGTAAAGGCGGCCTGTGCCGGTGTCGGCGGTCGGCGTGCCGGTGATCCCGGACACCGGGCGGATGTCGCCACACGGCAGCGACGTCGCGTCGACTGGATCCCCGAGGTGGATCTTCCAGATGACCGAACCGGTGAAGAGATCCAGCGAATAGACGGTGTCGTTTTCGGTCGCGACGATGACGTGGCCCTGGACGATCAGCGGTGACGCATAGACGTCGCCATCCACGTCGACCTTCCAGGCCACGCTTGGCGATGTGAGGGCGGGCACCGCCGGCCCGGCTCCGTCTCGGCTCGGGTCACGGTGATAACCGGTCCACTCGGCCGAGATCGCGGGCGACGCGATCGGCAGCGTAGGCGATCGCAAAGATGGGGAATCTGAACCGGTTGTCGAGGTGGCGCAGGCGGTGAGCACGACGAGCGCGGCGAGGAAGGACGCTCTCCGGATCACAGACCCCAGCTGAACTTGCGGAGAGGTTCGAGCCGAGCGCGCTCCGTGGCGATGAGGTGTACCCGACCCTGAATCGATATCCCGCGCTTGGGACCCATCGCGTCGACCACCATCGCGGCGCGCGGCTCGGCGACCAGGTTCCGCAGCTTGACCCCGTCCACGTCGAACTCGAGCGAGCCGGCGTCGTCGACGGCGTACATGACCGGGGCCACATGCGGCCAGCCCGACGGGCCAACCGTGGCGAAGCGACCCAACCGCTGCGACCTCAGAAACTCGAGCTCGGCGTCGCTGAACACCATTTGCCTCCACATCCTAGACTCAACAGTTCGCGTGGCAAGAACCACTCCTCACGAAGTCGAAACCATCGGCGGGTACACCGTGAAACGGCGCGAACCGCTGGACCGTCTCGAGGGCGCATTCCTGCTGCTCGAGCACCCGCGCACCGGGGCTCGTCACATTCACATCGAATGCGCCGACGACAACAACGGTTTCGCGGTGCTGTTTCCCACCACGCCGAAGGATTCGACAGGGGTCGCGCACATTCTCGAGCACGTCGTGCTCGCCGGCTCGCAGCGATACCCCGTCCGCGACCCGTTCTTCAGCATGTCGAGGCGTTCGCTGGCCACGTTCATGAACGCGCTGACGGGTTCTGACGACACGATCTACCTGTTCAGCACCCGCAACACCAAGGACTTCATGAACCTGTTGCACGTATATCTGGATGCGACCTTTTTCCCTCGACTTTCGGAAGACTCTTTCAAGCAGGAGGGCATCCGGTTCGAGTTCGAGAACCCTGCGGACCCGAAAAGCGGCCTTCGCTACAAGGGCGTTGTCTTCAACGAGATGAAGGGAGCGCTCGCGACGCCTCAGGCCGCGGTCTCGAAGGCGATCGGGCAGACGTTGTTTCCGGGGCTCACCTACCAGAACGTCTCTGGCGGTGATCCGCAGGACATCCCGAGCCTCACCTGGGAGCAGCTGCGCCACTTTCATGCGCTGCACTACCACCCCAGCAACGCCTTTTTCTACACCTACGGCGAACAGGACCTGGAAAAGACGCTGGAGGTCATCGAGCGCAACGTCCTGTCGCGCTTCCAGCGCGTCGAGGTCGATATGTCGATCCCCGACGTCAATCGCTTCTCGAGACCGACCACCGCAACAGAGCCGTATCCGGTCGCGACGAGCGACGATAACTCACGCAAGGCGCAAGCCCTGCTCGCGTGGGTGACGGTTCCGAGCGGCGATTCGTTTCGGCTGCTCGCGATGAAGGTCCTGGATGAGGTCCTGCTGAGCAACGCCGGATCGCCCTTGCGCAAGGCGTTGATCGATTCGCGCCTCGGCACCGCCCTGGCCGACGGCAGCGGGCTGCACGAAGACTACCGGGAGTCGGTTTTCGGCGCCGGTCTGAAGGACATCGCGATCGAGGACGCGGAAAGGGTCCAGCAGGTCGTGCTCGAGACCCTGAAGCGGGTGACGGACGAGGGTGTCGACCCGGACGACGTGGACTCGGCCATCCGCCACCTGGAGTTCGAGAGACGGGAGAGGTCGAACGCGGGATTCCCGTATGCGCTGAAGATGATGTTCACATGCCTGGCGCCTTATCACTACGGTGGCGATCCATACATCGCGATCAACTTCGATGCGGACCTGGAAAGGCTCGAAGCGGCGCGCTCTGACGGCCGCTTCTTCGAAAACCTGATCCGCGCCGAGCTCCTGGACAACCAGCACCGAGCCCTGCTTCGGATCGTGCCCGATCCCGAGATGGAGGAGAGGCAGCGGCGCAACGAGCTCGACCGTCTCGCGGCGATCGAAGCCGGCCTGGACGACTCGGACAAGGCGCGCATCGTCGTCGAAGCCCAACGCTTGAAGGCCGAGCAGGAGGCGAAGCAGGACCTCTCCGTTCTACCAACCCTCGAGCTCATCGACATCCCGATGAGGTTCGAGGACGCGCCGAGCCGCCAGCTCAACCTCGACAGGGCCGCGGTCGAGTTCTACCCGCAACCCACGAACGGGATCACGTACCTCGACATCCGCTGCGACTTCTCGAGCTTGAGCGCGGAGCTCAAAGAGCTCTTGCCACTGTTCAGCCGGGTGCTGACCCAGAGCGGCGCGGCGGGACAGGATTATGCGGAGATCGCTTCGAGAGTAGCCGCCGTCACGGGCGGCCTTGGAGCGGCCCCTCAAATCCAGTCGCTCGCCTCGCGAGACGACTACCTGCAGTCATTCGTGCTGTCGGGCCGGGCGCTCGACCGAAATGCCGAGACGTTCGTCGGCCTGCTCACAGACCTGGTCGCCCGCCTCGAGATCGAGCCCCGCCGGCTGAAGGAGATCATCGCGGAGATCGCGACGCGTCTGGAAAGCTCGCTGGCCGGGCTGGGCTTTCAATTCGCGATCCTGCGAGCAAACTCGAAGTTGAGCTCGGAAGGCGCCATGAACGAACGCCTGCAGGGGATTGGAATGCTGCATACGATGCGCCGCCTCGCCACCCTGGGTGAGCACGAGCTAAAGCCACTCATATCCGACCTTGACGCAATCAGGACTCACCTTTTCGGCGGTGGCCGGATCCGCGTGGTGGTGACCTGTGAGCAAACGATGATCGAGCCGTACGAGGC
>JBOHUP010000085.1:0-5189 GCA_050734615.1 Candidatus Dormibacteraceae bacterium
CTGAGAATGGCGCCGAGCGGGCCTTTCTGGAGCGGCGCATGCGGTCACTCACAGTCCCCTGATAGTCGCGCGTATCCATGATTTGCAACGGCCACCGTGGCCGATAGTCCGGACTATCAGGGGCGGCCGGCAGTCCCGGCCGAAGGAGTGGCCCGTAGGGGCTTCGAACCCCTGATCTCCGGCTTGAAAGGCCGGCGTCCTAGTCCACTAGACGAACGGGCCCAGGCCCGTCGATTGTGCCGGAAACGGATTGGTGGGCGGCGAGGGTTTCGAACCCCCGACCTCCAGCATGTCAAGCTGGCGCTCTCCCAACTGAGCTAGCCGCCCGTTGTTGTGGGGTCGCGAAATGGGCCCGAATGAACGACTTATTGTAGTTCCCGTGACTCCCTACATCGGACAGCCCGTGCGCCGTATCGAGGACGCGCGACTCATCACCGGCAGAGGCCGCTTTGCCGGGGACATCGACTTCGAGGGACTGGCCCACGTTGCCTTCTGCCGCTCGCCTCTCCCCCATGGCCGCGTCCGGGCGGTCGATCGCTCGGTCGCCGCGCGGATGCCCGGCGTGGTCGAGGTCTGGACCGCCGACGACCTACCCGAGGTCGCGGCCGGGCTCAGCGATTTCGGACCGCCCGGCATCGAGCAGCGGGGCCGTCCGATCTTGAATCGAGACGAGGTGAACTACGTGGGCGAGGCGTTTGCGTTCGTCGTCGCCGACACCGCCTACCACGCCCAGGACGCCGCGGAGCAGGTGATCGCAGAGCTGGATCCTCTGCTCGGGGTCGGTGACGTGATGGCCGCGACCGCGGCCGGCGCCGCAAAAGTCCACGCCGACATGACGAGCAACGTCGCACAAACCCACTCGACGCGCTACGGCGACATCGAGGCCGCGTTCGCCCATGACAGCGTGACCGCGAAGATCACTTTGACCACCGCGCGCGTCGCTGGTGCGGCCATGGAGCCGAGGACTGTGACAGCCGCGCCAGACCAAGACACGGGCGGCCTCAAGGTGTGGACTTCCACCCAGAACATCTTCGGCGTCAGAGCCGCCATCGCGACTGCTCTCGGCCTTGATGAAGCCAAGGTGCGCGTGCTCGCAGAGGACGTGGGCGGCGGGTTCGGCGCCAAGGGCAGCCCGTTCCCCGAAGAGGTGCTGATCGCGCTGGCGGCGTGGAGGCTGAAGCGCCCGATCCGATGGGTCGCGACCCGCAGCGAGGATGGCGCGACCACCGCGCAGGGCCATGGATCGGTGATCGACCTCGAGCTCGCGTCGGACCGCAACGGCAAGCTGCGCGGCCTGCGCGGCCGGATCCTGCACGATGTCGGCGCATACGCCGGCTCGGCCACCGGCCAGCCCGGAATCATCATCGCCCACATGGTGTCGGCCTACGTCCTGCCCGCGATGGACGTGGAGGCGCAGCTCGTCTACACGAACGCCGTGCCGGGCGGTTTCATCCGCGGAGGCGGGCGGCCGCTGGGCAACTACAGCATGGAGCGGGTGATGGACCAGCTCGCACGCACGCTCCGCATCGAGCCCGCGGAACTGCGACGGCGCAACCTCATCCAGCCGGAGCAGATCCCCTACACGACGGGATTCCCGGGCGGCAGGACCGGAGTGGTCTACGACAGCGGCGACTATCCACGGCTACTCGAGCTGGCGTTGGAGAAGCTAGGCGACGTCGACAGATCCGACACGGCCGACGGCCGCCTGGTCGGCGTCGGCGTCGCCTGCTGCGTGGAATCGACCGGCTTCGGCCGTGGCGAGCCCGCGCGTCTTCATCTCGACAAGGACGGCACGGCCCACCTGTACGTGGGATCCACTCCGCAGGGCCAGGGCCACCAGACGATGGCGGCGCAGGTTGCGGCGGACCGCCTGGGCTGGCCGATCGACAGGATCCAGGTCACAGCAGGTGACACCAGCCAGGTGCCCTTCGCCCTTCTCACCGCCGGCAGCCGCAGCGCGGTGATGGTCGGCAACGCAGCGTCGCGGGCCGCGGTCGCGATGCGCAAGGCGCTGCTCGAACGCGCGGGCGAGGTCCTGGAGGCCGACGTGCAGGACCTCGTGATCGAGGACGGGTTGATCAGCGTTCGCGGCGCGCCGGCGAAAAGCGTGCCCGCAACCAAAGTCATCCCCGAGGCCGGCCTTGAGGTCCGCGAGAGCTTCGACCCCAAACGCCCGACCGCTTATTCCAGCGGCTGCCATGCCGCGGTCGTGGCCGTCGACCCCGAGACCGGCCAGGTCGAGGTGCTGCGTTACGTCATTGCCCACGACGTCGGCAAGTCGATCAACACGATGATGGTCGAGGGCCAGATGCATGGCGGTTTCGCCCACGGTCTTGGATATGCGCTTTACGAGGCGGCGGTCTATGACCCGGACGGCGGCTACCGCACCCCGACCTTCATCGACTACACGATCGTGACCACAGGAGAGGTCACAGTCCCCGAGCTGGTGCACATCGAAACACCGACGGACGCCAACCCCGAAGGATTCAAAGGCGCGGGGGAGAGCGGCACGATCCCCGTCCCCGCGGCGATCTCCAGCGCGGTCGAGGATGCGCTGCGCAAGCGCAAGCCCGACGTCGTGGTCGACCGCCTGCCGATCACCCCTGACCACATCGTCGAGCTCTTGGGCTCCTAACCTGTCCACCGATCCGCGGTCGACGACCCCTCCGGTCAACCCCGGAGGGGTGAACTGGCGGCGCAACCTCGCCGCCCTGTGGTTCGCCGAGTTCACCGCGATGGTCGGCTTCAGCTTCGCCTTCCCTTTTCTGTCCATCTTCATCTCGCATGACCTGGGGGTCCACGCCGGCCGCGACCTCGACCTTTGGACCGCCGCGGCGGCCAGCGCTTCGGGTCTTTCCATGGGCATCGCAAGCCCGATCTGGGGCGTGATGGGAGACCGCTACGGCCGCAAGCCGATGCTGCTGCGCTCGATGATCGGAGGTGCGCTGACCGTCGGCCTCATCTTCTTCGCGCAAAACCCCGGGCAGCTCCTCATCCTGCGGTTCCTGCAAGGCGCGACCAGCGGCACGGTCGCGGCGGCCACCTCGCTGGTCGCCGCCGAAACACCGCGCAACCGCGTCGGCTGGGCCCTCGGCGTGGTCACGTCCGCAGTCGCGCTCGGCGGGGCGATCGGCCCCGTCATCGGCGGTTTCGCGGGCGCCGTTTTCGGCCTGCGACTCGTCTTCCTCGGGGGTGGCGTCCTGCTCATGCTGTCGCTGATCCCGGTGGTCTTGATCGTGCGCGAGAGCCCACGACCCCAACGGGCCGGACCCCGACTCAGCGCGCTCGCGATGATCGGCGACCGGCCGGGATTGCGCAAGGCCCTCGCCGTCCTGGTCGGCGCGCAGGGCCTCATCAGCGTCGCCAACTCAGCGACCCAGCAGCTCGTCGTGCTGCGGCTGCTCGAGATGATGACAAGCGGCGTGGCCGCGATCACCGGCGTCGGCTTCGGCCTGGCCGGGGTGGCGAGCAGCGGGGCGGCCGTGTTCTACACGACCGTGACCCGCCGCTTCGGGTACGTGCGCACGACCGCGGTGGCAGCTGTGCTGGTGGCGGCGGCCGTGACGCTGATCGGGGTCGCTCCATGGGTTGCGCTGGTGGTGGTGGCGATCGGCCTCAACGGCCTGTTCAGCGGGGTCCTCATCCCGGCGACGGCCAGCATGATTGGCCTCGAGACCCCGCCTGAAGCGCAGAGCACGGTCTTCGGGATCAACGCAAGCTCGGTCGCGTTCGGCTTCTTTCTCGGCCCCCTGATCGGCGGCGCGGTGGCTGCCACAGCCAGCGTGTCGGTGGCGCTGATCGTGATCGCGGCGCTGACCTTGGGTCTCGCCGCGCTGCTCCTCGCCGGAGCGCGCGAACCCTCGCGCTGAAAAGGCCTACCGGCTCAGGGCGTCGCGGATGCAGCTCGCAGTTGCGAGGCGGCACTCTTACCCGTCAGGATATCGAGCCTTGTGCTCCCCACGGAAGCGCGCGATCGACCTGATGGACCTGCTGAGCTTGATGGGCCTGATGGCCTGATCGCCCGGCGATGAAACGCCTCCTCGCGATCGCCGCCTCGGCTCTGTCGCTCGCCGCCTGCGGCGCCAATCCGACCGCCGCCCCAGCCACCTCGTTCGCCCCGGGCTGCGACAATGAGATCGTCACCTGCATGGAACAGCGAACCACGCCCCCACCCAACGTGATCGACCAGGCCAAGCAATACACCGCGACCGTGCACACGTCGCGCGGCAACTTCGTGGTCTCGTTCGTCGATCCGAAGGTGGCGCCTCAGACGGTCAACAACTTCGTCTACCTCTCGCAGAACCACTTCTACGACGGCCTGACCTTCCACCGGGTCGTGGCCGGCTTCGTCGTCCAGGGCGGCGACCCGGCCGGCAACGGCACCGGCGGTCCCGCCTACAAATTGCCCGACGAGTCGAACCCGTCGCAATGGCCGCGCGGCACCGTGGGCATGGCGTCGAGCGCCGCCGGCGTCAGCGGGTCCCAGTTCTTCATCACGCTGGGTGACGCACCTTTCCTGGCCGGCAACGGCGTGTACAACCACTTCGGACAGGTCACCTCCTGGATGGAGGTGGTCGACAAGATCCAGGTCGGCGACACCATGAGCTCCATCGACATCGCAGCCTCGTGAGGAGACCGCTCCTCCACCTCCTCACCATCACCGCCATCACCGCCTTCGCCGCCGCGGCGTGCGGTTACGCGGACCCTTACGCAAGCACCGGCCCCGTGGCCAACGAAAGCCCGCCGGCCGGAGCGTCCCCTGCCGTTTCGCCGGGTCAGGACGACTTCAACGCCGGCGCCGGCATCACCCCCATCACGCTGCCCGACGGGCTGAAGCTCATCGATCTCAAGGTCGGCGCCGGTGACAGCGCCAAGTCAGGCGAGAATGCGACGGTGCAGTACACCGGCTGGCTTTCCACCGGTGGTAAGCCGTTCGACTCGAGCCGCGAGCCCGGCCGCTCCGCCTACACGTTTCAGCTCGGCCAGGGACAGGTCATCCCGGGCTGGGACGAGGGGATACCGGGAATGCGGGTGGGCGGCATGCGCAAGCTCATCATTCCGCCGGCGCTCGCCTACGGGACGCAGGGCCAGACCGACCCCAACTCCGGCGCGGTGATCATCCCCGGCAACGCCACCCTGGTCTTCGACGTGGAGTTGCTCGACCTCGCGCCGGGGCCAACCCCATCACC
>JBOHUP010000086.1:0-4194 GCA_050734615.1 Candidatus Dormibacteraceae bacterium
CACCCAGGTAGTCGCCCTCGGCGTTGATCGCGTCGTAGGTGACCGCCGTCCCGAAGTCGATGACCACGATCGGGCCGCCGTACTTGGTGTAGGCGGCAAGCGCGTTCGCGATCCGGTCAGCCCCGACGTCTTTCGGGTTGTCGTATCGGATCCGAACGCTGGTCTTGACGCCAGGCCCGACCATCACCGGCTCGCACTTGAGGTAGCGGCGCGACGCCTCCACAAGCGCGGGATTGATCGTGGGCACCACGCTGGCGATCACCACCCCGTCGACCACGGACAAATCGAAGCCGCGCAACTCGAACAGCTGGCGAAGCTCCAGTCCGATCTCGTCGGCGGTCCGCTCGCCGTGGGAGGTGACGCGCCAGTCGGCGACCAGACGCTCCCCGTCGAACAGGGCGATGGTCACGTTGGTATTGCCGACGTCGACTGCGAGCAGCATCAGAGCCTTCGCACTTTACTTCGGCAGGACGGGCGGGTGGACCTGGCTCCAGCGCAAGAGTCGGGCGGCCTCGCGCCGCATCTCGGCCGCCCGGGCCGCCACCCGGCGAGGGTGTGGGGCCCCGAGGAGGTCGCGCCGACGAAGCGACGCGGCAGGTTTCGAAGCTACTTTGAACTCGCCATCGCGCACCTGGCGGCCGATTGTCTCGTGGGCCCGGCGGAAAGGCATGCCGGAGCGGACCAGTTCTTCGGCCGCGTCGGTGGCCAGCAGCCCCGGGTCGCTCGCGGCTGCCGCAAGGCCCTGTCGATCGAACTCCAGATGCCGGACCAGGAGCTCGGCCGCCCGGATCGAGTCCAGGGCGTTGTCGACTGCCGCAAACAGCGCCGGCTTGTCCTCCTGCAGGTCCCGGTCATAAGCCAGGGGCAGGCCTTTGAGGACCGTTCCGAGTGCGACCAGAGCTCCCAGAGCGCGTCCCGCACGGCCTCGCAGCAGCTCCGCGACGTCTGGGTTCTTCTTCTGCGGCATGAGGCTCGAGCCGGTGGCGATCTCGTCGACGAGCTTCACGAAGCCGAACTCGGTGCTGGCCCAGATCACGACGTCCTCACCCAGGCGGCTCAGGTGAATCGAGGTGCAGGTGCAGGCGTAGGCGAGGTCGAGGGCGAAGTCGCGGTCGGCCACCGCGTCGATGCTGTTGGCGGTGAGGCGCGCAAAGCCAAGCTCCCTGGCCACCCGCTCGCGCGCGAGCGGAAGCGTCGAACCCGCGAGCGCCCCGGAACCGAGGGGCATGACGTCCGCCGAGTCATACGCATGCTGGAAACGTGCGGCGTCCCTGAGCAGCGGCTCGGCGTGAGCCAGCAGATGATGCCCGACGGTGACCGGCTGAGCCCGCTGCAGATGCGTGTATCCGGGCATGACCCACCCGGCGTGCGCCGCCGCGGCGGCAGCCAGGGCGCCCGCCAGCTGCGCCAGCCCGGCGATCGCCTCGGATGCCGCGGCCCTGGAGTACAGGCGCAGGTCGAGGGCCACCTGGTCGTTGCGCGAGCGGCCGGCGTGCAGCGAAGCGCCGGCCGGCGTGATCTCGGTCAGCCGCCTTTCGACAGCGCTGTGGATGTCCTCGTCGCCGGAGTTGAACTTGAACTCGCCGCTGTCCAGCTCCTTTCTGATCCTGCGGAGCCCACGCTCGATCGCGATCAGCCGCGACGGCCCCAGGAGACCCGCGGCGGCGAGTCCTCGCGCGTGGGCGATGCTGCCCGCGATATCGTATGGGTAAAGCTCGAAATCGACCTCGATTGACGAGGAGAACCGCTCGAGCTCCGGCAGCAGGCGACGATGGAAGCGGCCGCCCCACAGCTTGACGGCACGCCGGTTGCCCGCTATGGCCCGAGCCTCTTCACGTCGCCCAGCAGGTTGCCCAGCTCGCGCGCGTGCAGCCGGCCCTGGACGCGCGCCGACGTTCGCACGCCCATGCCCCACAGCTTGATGAAGCCGGCCGCGGCCGACTGGTCGAACTCATCACCTTTGCCATAGGTGGCCAGGGAAAGCTGGTACAGCTGGTGCGGGCCTTTGCGTCCGACGACCTGCGACAAGCCTTTGTACAGCTTGAGCCTGACCTCGCCTGTGACGTGGCGCTGCGACTCGTCGACGAATGCGTACAACGCGTCACGCAGAGGGCTGAACCACAGACCGTCGTAGACCATCTGCGCCCACTGCTGCGCAACTGTGTCTTTGAACCTCGCCACCTCCTTGGGCAGCGTGATGTCCTCGAGCGCCTGGTGCGCCTGCAACAGGAGCACGGCCGCCGGCGCTTCGTAGATCTCGCGCGACTTGATCCCGATCAAGCGGTTCTCGAGGTGGTCGATGCGCCCCACGCCGTTGTCGCCGCCGATGCGGTTGAGATTGGTCACGAGCTCGAGCGCGCTGACCGGCTTGCCGTCCAGCGACACGGGCAGCCCCTCTTTGAAGCCGATCTCGAGGTACGCCGGCTCTTCGGGGCAGTCGCGCGCATCCTTGGTCCATGCGTACACGTCCCTGGGCGGCTCGGCCCACGGGTCCTCGAGCACGCCGGCCTCGATGGAGCGGCCCCACAGGTTCTCATCCGTCGAGTAAGGCGAGCGCACGGTGGCCGGCACCTCGATGCCGTGCTTGCTCGCGTACTCGATCTCGTCGTCGCGGTTCATGCCCCACTCGCGAACGGGTGCCACAACCTCGAGCTCAGGCGCCAGCGCCGCCGCTGCAACGTCGAAGCGAACCTGGTCGTTGCCTTTGCCGGTGCACCCATGTGCGATGGCATGGGCGCCTTCCCGGCGCGCGACCTCGACCAGCATGGCGGCGATCAGCGGCCGGCCCAGCGCTGTCGCGAGCGGGTATTCCTTCTCATAGACGGCGCCCGCCTGCAGGGACGGCCAGACGAAGAGCTGGAGAAACGGCGCCCTTCCGTCCGCGACGTATGCCGCCGACGCTCCGGTCTTCAGCGCACGAGCCTGGATCGCGTCGAGGTCCTTCTTCTCGCCCAGGTCGACGGTGAACGCGATCACGTCCCATCCCCTGTCCTTCAACCAGCGGATCGCCACCGAGGTGTCGAGGCCGCCCGAATAAGCCAGGACAACTTTCTTGGCGTGGCCCAACTCCTTGCTATCCGGCATATGCCAGCAGCTGCTTGAGGGCTCGCGCGGCGGTTGGGTTTCGCAGCACGGCGATGATCGTGTCGTCTCCGGCCACGGTCCCGGCAATGCCCGGTAAGGCCGCCTCGTCGATGCGCCGCGCCACCAGGTTCGCGGTGCCGGGTGGGGTCCTGATCACCGCCATCGGCTGGACGAACTCGACGGACAGGACGAGCTCTCGGACCAGGGCAGCCGAGCTGCGATAACCGCTGCCCGAACGCACCAGCCCGAGTTCCTGGATGTCGCGCGAGATCGTAGCCTGGGTTGCGCGCATGCCGCGGCGGGCAAGGACACTGGCGATGTCTTGCTGCGTATGAGCTGAGCCGCGGTTGACCACTTCGAGGATGGCGTTTTGGCGCTCGGTCTTGGTCACGGTCATCGTGCGGCCTTCTCCATGGTGGCGGTCGCGCGCTCGATCTGAGAGGCCGTGATGATCAGCGGCGGCACGAGGCGGATCGTGTTGTCGTCGACCGCGTTGACGATGAGCCCGTCCTCGAGGCATGCGTGCTGGAAGGCTTTCGCCCGCGGGTCACCGAACTCAACCGCCTGCATCAAGCCGAGTCCGCGGACCTCTCTGGCGTGTAGGCCTTTGAGAGACGCGTGCAGCAGCTCCCCCATCTCGGCCGCGTGGCCGACCAGTCCGTCGCGATCGACTATGTGCAGCACGGCCAGCGCGGCCGCGCATGCCAGCGGGTTGCCACCGAATGTCGACCCGTGGTCGCCGGGTTGGAGGACGTCCGCGCGCCTGCCGGCCAGGCAGGCGCCGATGGGCACTCCGCCCCCGAGCCCTTTCGCCAGCGTCATGACGTCGGGGATGATGCCGTGGTACTGGTGGGCAAACCATCGTCCCGTGCGTCCCAGCCCGGTCTGGACCTCGTCGAGGATGAGCAGTAGGTTTTGACGGTCGCACCATTCGCGGACGGCCTCCAGGTAGCCCGCAGCGGCCGGCACGATTCCGATCTCGCCCATCACGGGCTCGAGCATCACCGCGACGGTCTTCGTGCCGGTCGCGGCCTTGAGCGCATCGAGGTCGTTGTAAGGGACGTGCACGAACCCGTCGGGAAGTGGCCCGAACGGCTCGGAGTACTTGGG
>JBOHUP010000087.1:0-4288 GCA_050734615.1 Candidatus Dormibacteraceae bacterium
AGGTCGACGAGTTCTGCCGGCGCATTCAAGAAGAGTCGATCTGGTTGCCAGACCCAATCCACCAACCAAGGGTTGTGTCGGCCGACGCCGGCGACGACTACCTGATCCAACTTGCCCAGGCGGGTCGTGCAGACGCTCTTGTCACACGCGATCATCATTTCGACCGCGTCCTGGTTGCCGGTCTGCAGATCCTTCCGCCTCGTGGGATCGTCCCTCGACTCGGCTCCTGATGGACGGGTTCAACCCCCGTCAGGCAAGCCCAGACGACCCTTTCGACCCAGCCTCAGCTCCTTTGAGTACATATTATCTTGTTACTATGTACACATGGTCCGCCGAACCACCATCGAAATCGATGAGCGCCTCTTGGCCAGAGCCAAGAAAGCTCTCGGAGCCAAGACAGCGCGAGCCACGGTGGAGGAAGCCCTTCGCCGTGCGGCCGACACCGCTGAGGGTGCGGGTGAGGAGCGCGCGGCCGGCCAGAGGCGCTACTTGCAGCGGCTCAGCACGCAGGCCGACCTTGAAGTGCTTGGCTCGGAGGACATGTGGCGGTAACCGGATGGATCCTGGACAAAAGCGCGGCGGCCCGCACCGACAACCCTCGCGTGCGTCCCCAGCTGGAGGAGATGGCCGGTTCGTTGTTCATTTGTCCGGTCGGCGAATTGGAACAGCTCTACTCGGCCCGTTCGAGCGAGGACTACGACGCTCTGAAGGTCGACCTCAATGCGAGCTTCGAGGTGGTCGTCGCTCCGCCCGACCTGCTGGAAAGGGCACTGCGACTACAGCGAGACCTGGCGCATCGCCACGGTATGTGGCATCGGACTCCCATCCCTGACCTCCTCATCGCCGAGACTGCGCTTCACCACCGCCTCGGGGTGGTTCACATCGATGGCGACTTCGAACGAATCGCCGAGGTGCGTCCTCTGGTCGTACGCCGATTGACGGCGTAAAGGCCGGGAGGGAGGTCACGCCCTCCCTCCCTACTAGTTACGAATTACAGGCTTCCGAAGCTGTCGAGTTGTTGGAACCGGTCGCGCCAGGGTCCTGGCCGACCGCCCCATCGTGATAACCCGGCGTCCCGCCGGCGTCGCCCAGGAACCCGAAGTTCCCGTTGGCATTGGCGAACGCCCCGTGGACCGCCCCGCATGGCGACGCCTCGTTGGCGCTCACACCGACCACTCCCACCAACGACAGCAGACCGACGAGCGAACAGACGGTTATGCCAGGGCCACGTCGGGCGGGCGCCGATGAGTTCGGGCCGCGGTGAGCGTCTAATCAGGCAGCGACATACGCCGCCCTGAGCGGAGCGGCAACCACCGATTCGAGCCAAGAGGAGATCGCAATCATGGCCACTTACGTAGATCTCGAAGGCGTGCGGACCTGGTACGACGAAACCGGCACGGGCGAGCCTCTCGTCTTGCTGCACCCAGGAGGTGGGGGCGTGGACTCGAGGGCGTTCGGCCCCAACCTCGCCGCGCTGGCGAAACGTTTCCGGACCTTCACACCGGAGCGCCGCGGCCACGGGCGTACGCCAGACGTCGAGGGCCCGATGACTTTCGATGCCATGGCCGTCGACACGATCCACTTTCTCGAGCGGGTCGTGGGCGGCCCGGCGCGCGTGATGGGATACAGCGACGGCGCCATCGTCGGGCTCCTGGTCGCGCTGCGCCGCCCCGACCTCGTCACGCAACTGGTGTTCGTGGCCTGGGTTTTCCATCACGGTGGTTGGCTGCCGCAAGCGATCGATCCGACCATCGAGCCGCCTGCCTTTCTGGCCACCAGCTATGCGGAGCTCTCCCCCGATGGTGCGGGTCACTACGCAGTCGTTGTCGCCAAGCTCGCCCGCATGCACCTGATTGAGCCAACCTTGACCGCCGCCGACCTGGAGACCATGAGGTGCCGGACTCTGGTGATGCTGGGCGACGACGACGAGGTGATTCTCGAACACGCCATCGCCCTCTACCGGGCACTCCCCAATGCAGAGCTGGCGGTCATCCCCGGCGCCTCTCACGGCCTGCTCACCGAAAAGCCGGACCTGTGCAACACCATGGTCGTCGACTTTCTCGCCCACGATCCAGCGCCCACGTTGGCGCCGATCAGGCGAGGGTCCCAATGATGTTCATCTCATCTAGACCCACAGGGTGCAGCGCGGCATGGATGAGCTGACGCCGATCACGCCGCGGGTCCAGGGGCGCTTTGGGTAATTGCGGCGATCAGCGCACCAAGATCTGACAACCGCTGTCGGAATGGGTCCAGGGGCGTGTGGACTCGGCTCGAGGGATTGAACCAGAGCACCACTCGATCGCCCGCATCCTCCGCGATCCCGGGCAATCTCAAGGTCGGGATCAGCAGGCACTCGTCGGCGAACCGGCTGAGCTCCGGCAACCACGCCAGGACGACGACCCACGTGGACGCCGATGGCACCAGCGTCGCCTTGCGGATGTGGACCTGTGCCTCGCCGTGCTTCTCCGGAACAGCCGTCTTGACTTGCAGGCCTGCGTATTGCCCGCTCGCGGTGTCTCTGGCGAGCACCTCGACCATCTCGAGGTCGGGAAAGGGCCGGAAGAGGTCGAATCGCGAGCTCTCCGCCAGCCGGCGTATGACTTCCGCTTCGCCAAGGAATCCCAACCATTGGTTGTGCCGGTCCACCGGCTTCAGCTCAACGTTCGCCGCTGCAGGTTCCAGAGCGACAGGCTCGCTGCCGAGCAGGGCAGTGCCCAGGCTTTCGCGAGGCACAAGATACGGTCGCCAGCGGGTGGCCTCGGTGGGATGCTCGCTGAATCGGGCTTCGAAAACCTCGATCCCGTCGATGACTTGCCGCCCGGCCAGGCTCTTGAACGTCCCCTCGTCGACGACGAGCAGGGTGGGGCCCAGCCCATCTTTGGTCAGGAGGCCGGCGATGATCACGGCCCGGTCGTCGACCAGGCTGTCCCCTCGGATGGACAAGAGGACACCCCCATCCGTCGCCTCGGTCCGGCCCTTGACCTGGACCCCGATGTACCGGCCGTCGGTGAGCCTGTGAATGACCGCGTCGAGGCCACTGTCCAGCAGAGGAAGAAATATGTGGAGCAGGCCGCCTGATTGCACGATGAGCTCGGTCCAGACGCGGAACTCCATCGCCTGGCCCTTGGCGCTGTTCCCGCGCGAGAAATCTACCGGCCGCGCAGATGGGTCTCGGGGCTTGCTCACCTGGCTGCGGTTGGAGCGAGCTCGATGGTGGCTGCCGTTCCACGCTCGGGGAGATTCTTGATCTCAATCGTCCCTCCGTGCGCGGTCACGATGTCGTGCGCGATGGCGAGGCCCAGGCCGGACCCCTTCGACGTCTTACCCTTCACGAACCGCTCGAAGACGTGAGGTAGCAGGTCGGGCGGGATGCCCTCTCCCGTGTCAGCCACAGTGATCCTCACCCCGCCGGCGGCCGACGTGATGGTCACCTTGACCGAGCCACCCGGCGGCGTGTGACGGATCGCGTTCGAAACCAGGTTCCCAATCGCGCCGCGCATGCGGGCCGGATCGACTCCCAGCGGCGGCAGGTCGCCGCCGATTGCCGAGGTGAGGATCACGCCGCTCGAATCGGCCTGGGACCGGAACGATTCGACGGTGTCGTGCACCAGAACCCCGACATCGGTCGGCTCCTTGTTCAGGACCAGGCTGCCGGCGTCGGTGAGCGCGAGGGTCCGGAGGTCCTCGACCAGGCGTTCCAGCGCGTGGGCCGCGTCCAGGATCGGCACGATGTGCTCCACATCGCCCGGGTAGACCCCGTCGATGATGCCCTCGGCCTGGCCGCGGATCACCGAAAGGGGGGTCCGCAGCTCGTGGGTCACGTCGGCAAGAAAGCTCCGGCGCCGCTCGTCCACCGTCTTCAGGCGCGACGACATCGAATTGAACGCCCGCGCCACCGAGCGCACGTCCGCCGGGCCCGACTCCGGCACCTGCGCCGAGTAGTCGCCCTGCTCGATGCGTCGGGACGCCTCGGTCAGGTTGGCCACCGGCCTGGACACGCGCCTCATCCCGCCAGTGACCGCCAGTCCGAGAATCAACACGAGAAGCAGCGCGAGTGGTGCACCAGGGAAGTGGTCGGTATGGCCGATCCAGGCACCGACCACGCCGCCGCCGAGGGCGGTCAGGCCAAGCAGAGCGAGCAGCAGGCAGCCGAGCCTGCGGATGAACGTCGGCGGGCCGCCTCGTCGCCAGCGTTCAGGCGGGAATGGCTCACCCTGGGGCCACCACGGCGGCCGGGCGCGCGGCGGCGCGTTGGGATCGCTGGTGTCGACCCAGCCCCGCCAACGGC